>CAYPLD010000007.1:0-16735 GCA_964411485.1 uncultured Elusimicrobiaceae bacterium
CTTATCTGCAGATGAATAAATAACATTCTAAAATGGATTAACTTGCTAAATTATTAATAATATCTTATTATTATTATGTTATATATATCAAACGTTTTAGGAGAAAATCAAAATGGCAAGAAAATATTTCATCGCTGGAAACTGGAAAATGCATAATAATACTAGCGAAACCTCCGAACTATTAAACGCAATAAAACAAAATTTCAAAAATATAAACGAAGCTGAAGTGTTAGTAGCACCAAGTTTCACAAGTTTGCAGACTGCTAGTAAAATTTTGGAAGGTACGCAAATTTTAATAGCTTCTCAAGATTGCCATTATGAAGATACAGGGGCATTTACATCAGCTGTATCTCCCGTTCAGGTCAAAGAATTCGCTAGCCACGTAATATTGGGACATAGTGAAAGAAGGTCTGTTTTCGGGGATACTGATGATACTATCAATAAAAAATTAAAATCTGTACTATTACATCAGCTCAAACCTATATTGTGTATTGGAGAAACGTTAGAACAGCGAGAATCAGGTAAAACGCTAGAAGTTTTGAAAGGTCAACTCGACGGCGGGCTTGCTGGTTTACAAGCTCAAGATTTAGAAACATTAATTATCGCATATGAACCCGTCTGGGCGATAGGCACTGGTAAAACAGCAAGCCCGCAACAAGCACAAGAGACACACGAACAGGTTAGAACACATCTAGCAACAATGTTCGGTCAAGATTTCGCTGACAAAACACAAATACTTTACGGTGGCAGTGTAAATCCGGAGAATGTGGATAATCTAATGGCTCAACCAGATATAGACGGAGCATTAGTCGGTGGAAAGTCATTAGATGCGGAAAGTTTTTTAAGAATAATAAATTTCGAGGTAAAATAGGGATATAAATTTAAAAACAAAACAAAGAAAATTTTTGCGAGTATTTTGAGATGATTTTTTGGCGAGAGCCTCGCCCCCCGGTTTTGTTTGCGACGACTAGTAGGTAGGAACTACCCGAAGCAAAGCGAGGGAACCGTACTTTAGGAGCAAAAAAACAAAAAAGCACTCAAAAGACGAAGTAAAAAATAGGGAGAATTTTCGTGGATAAAACAAAAATAGCAAAGTATATAGATCATACAAATTTGAAACCGAATGCAAAAAAAGAGGATATCCAAAAACTCTGTGAAGAAGCCAAACAATATGGCTTTGCATCGGTTTGTATCCATCCGTTCTACATACCACTCGCCAAACAACTTTTGGCAGGCACAGAGGTCAAGGTATGTACGGTCATCGGATTTCCGTTGGGAGCAAATAGTGGTGAAACAAAACTCACCGAAACAAAACTAGCCATACAAGAAGGTGCTCAAGAAATTGACATGGTAATAAATGTCGGTGCACTTGTTGACGGACTTTATGAATATGTCAGAAATGAGATAGAACAAATCAAAAACATGTGTGGAAATAAAATTTTGAAAGTGATAATCGAAACTTCGTATCTCACAAACGAACAAAAGATAAAAGTATGCGAGTTATGCGTAAAAGCTAATGCTGACTATGTCAAAACTTCGACTGGTTTTTCGGATAAAGGTGCGACGATAGAAGATGTCAAACTGATGAAAGCAAATATCAAAAAAGAAATGAAAGTAAAAGCATCTGCTGGGATAAGAACTTATGAAGATGCAGTCAAAATGATAGAGGCAGGAGCAAGTAGAATAGGCACATCCGCAGGAGTTAAGATAGTATCTTAAAAAATTTATGATAAACAAATGGGAAATAAAAACAAACGGGGACTCTGATAAAAAGAAATTTACTCTGCTGATGGACGGCAATAGTAATGACGTCAAAACGTTGCTTGAAAGTCTGCCTGATAAATGCCTGCCACCTGAAGCGGCAAAACCGCCGTACCGATATCAGTTTACATTGAATATAAAGCAAAATGAGTTAGATTCGATAAGAGACAAAATAAGAATCATAAGCAAAAAAAGTAAAAATTTAGATGATTTTTTGAGCGAAGAAGAAAAAAAACAATACGAAGATATGATAGAAAATACTGAACTTTTACCTATAGAAGAAACTATAAAAAAAGGTTCGACAGCATCCAAGATTGTTTCAGAAGGCACAGACAATGAGCTAAAAGAATTAAGAGAGTTAAGAGAGAAAATGCAAGGTGATGATAATAAAGATAAAACCACTACAAACACGAACAATAATAGTTTGATAGATTTACAAAAAGGAATGTCCGAAGAGAAAGGTTTAAATATCAGCGATGCAACAAGAACACAATATCAAGAAGATGAAATAAAAAAAGATGAGAAAGACGATAAAAAAGAAAATGACGTTTTATTAAATACAGATGTCCAAATTCCGTATCTTGATATGGAAAATGAAAAAGAAGAAACAGGCAAAACAAAAGATTCTGAACCAGTAAAAGATATAGCTGAAATAACTGAACGAATAAAATCGAAAGCGATTGAAAAGCAAAAACAAAAATCAAAAAACCCACACGTAGAGGACAACGAGAATTTTGACATATCCTTGAAAGATAAAAATGAAGAATCAAAAAACGAAAAAACTGCAGATGATATCGTAGATGATATTTTACAAGACAATAGTATGAATCCCGAAGACGAAAAAAAGGGATTAACAATAACTTCAGATAAAAAAGAACAAAAAGAAAATAAACCTATAATAAGCAAGAAAAAAGAAGCGGGCAGTTTTGACATTATGGAAGATAGTATGTTGGCTGATGAACTCGAAAACACTAAATTAAGTTTCAGAGGTTCTAAAGAAGATAAAGAAAAACAAGAAACTCATATAAAAGAAAAAATGTTTAAAGAGATGTTGGATCAAACTGGAACAAGAAGTGAACTCGGTACTTTGATAGAAGATATAACCAATACTGATCAACCAAAGCAACCAAATAAAGACAAAAAACCACCTATGGCTCCGAAACTCCCTAAAATGGAAAACAAAGAGGAAGAGGAGAAAGAGGAGGAAGAAGAAAAAGAGAAAGAAAAAGAAATAACAAAAGTTCCGCCATCACCACCAACGAAACCACCTGTTGGTACAACGTTAAGCGAGGAAGAACCTGAAGATGAATCAGAAAAAACTGCAGAAGAAATTACTGATATTTTAAGCAAGGACTTACCAACAATAACAACACAACATAATATCTCTTTCAAAAACAAACCGCCGTCACCAAGTGCGATGAAAAAGGAATATCAGTCTATAGAACTTCCTGAAGAAAATAAAGATGATGATGAGCACAATTGGTCATTAGAGATGCCGTTAATACCAACTCAAACTTTCAGTAATATGATAATTGGTTCAAACCGATTCGCACATGCAACAACTATGACAGTAGTAGGTAGTTTGGGTAAGATGTATAATCCATTATTTTTACACGGATCTAACGGCACAGGTAAAACCCATTTTATCAATGCGATAGCTTATGAAATATCCAAAAACATAGGGTTAGATAAAATATTTATAACAAATGGGGTTCGTTTTTCAAGAGGTATACAAAGGTTTGTAGCAGAAAAAAGAGTGCCTGAATTAGAAAAATTTTTGGATGATATACAAGTATTACTTATCGACGATCTACACTTGATGGCTGTTAACAGACAGAACAAAGATTTGATATCAAAATTCTTGAATGAATTTGCGAAAAATCATAAACAGATAGTACTAACATCAAAGTACCCACCGACAAGTTTGCACAAATTGGAAGAGCTGATAAAGTTTAACTTTAATAGTGGTTGGACAGCTCAATTAAAATATCCTACCGAAGAAAATTTTATAAGGATAATGAAAAGACAACTTGACTCTGCAAAAATCACGTTAGAAAATGATGCACAAATCAAAGAATATTTTGATGTATATTTGAGTAAAGCGTCAAGAATAACAAACAGAGTAAAAGTTTTACATAACTTAATAGACAAAAAGGATGAAGCAATAGACGCAAAAAAATTACTAGAACTTGTACTCGCCAAAGAAGGTGAGGACGAAGAAAGTAAAGTGGTAACAGAAGCTATAACAAATGCAAAAACGATAAATAAAACTGGCAACGGGGAATGGGGCAAGATAGGATTTTTCTATCCATATGGAAAGTCAGAGCAAATGAAATGGATGGTTTATGCTCTATCAAAACGGGCTGAAGAACTAAAAATTCCGGGTGGATTTGAAGTTGGTCTAAAATCCGCATATAAAACAGACAACTTTATAGCATCTGCATTCAAAATAGCAAATATTTGTGATAATAAAAAACTAAAAGGTGCTGTAATCTTGGGACCACCTAAAGACATTTGCAAAGGTGCTGTCAAAGGAAATTTTTACGATATTTTAACACATATGTTGGAAGTTATGTTGATTAGATGTGGAATAGTAAATTACGAAAATCTAAAAACACCAAGTTCCTATACTAAAGTTTTAACAGAAATACTTAAATAACAATGCTGGAGGATTAAAATGAAAATAATAACAAAATTAACAATTTTGATGATAATAACGTTCACATTCGTGGGATGCTATTCGTTGGGACTCAGTTCTAAAGGAGAAGGTGAATATGTAACCGTAGAATCTTTTGTACCGCTTGATGCTTACAATTTGAGAGGCACAAAAGAAAAGGGCTTGGAAAAAGCAGAAAAAACAGCAGTAAGAGAAGTTGCCGAAATTTTTATCTCACCAATGGAACAAGAACGTTTACAAGAATTTTTGGAAACAGAAATTATCGCTAAACATAAAAACTTTATACATCGAGCACATGTCGTCAAAAGTGAAGAAAGAGGACAACTCTATTACACTAAAGCAAAAGTTTTGGTCGCTGTGCGAGAAATTT
Organism: uncultured Elusimicrobiaceae bacterium; assembly: GCA_964411485.1. GTDB lineage: Bacteria > Elusimicrobiota > Elusimicrobia > Elusimicrobiales > Elusimicrobiaceae > Pseudelusimicrobium. The sequence goes on from CAYPLD010000007.1 coordinate 4,809, forward strand.
CAGATAGATTTGAAACTATGAAAAAAGAAAATGTCAAAAAATTCCCTATATTAGTGGTATCGTCGGAAATAATAGATGGTCAGAAACAAAAATCTGATTTTTGTAGAAATTCCATATACAGAAGTCTTAAGGATTTTCAGTTTTCTTTTATAGGTTCTAATGCAAAAATAACAGACACCAAAAATAAAGATGAAGTCTTTGAAATAGCCAAAAGAAATGGTGCTAAATTTGTAATAATCTCAGATACAGAAAGTTATAAATTAGAAAATCTATCAATAGTATCTAATTTCAACACTTATAAAGCAAATGCTAATTTGAAAGCATATTCTACCAAAAACTATCAATTGATAAAGCAAGAAACTGCACAAGCAAGTGGATTAGATTCAGTAGCAAATATAGCGTCGGAAAAATCTATAACAAATGCATGTAAAAAAGCTAGTATGGAACTTTCTAGAACATTAGAAAAAAACTTACACAACTATAAAGAAATAATTTTAACAATAGAAAATATCAAAAAGGTGGATAGACTCAAACAACTTCAAGTAGCGTTGATGTCTATTGAAGAAATTGAAGATTTTTCGCTAGAAAGATATTCTAGTTCTTCGGCAGATTTTAAGGCTTATATGAAAACAGATTCCACTCAAGAACTTGCATCTCAAATATTAAGAAAAGATTCAATAACATTCGATGTGATGGGTTTTGGGAAGAATCAGATAGTTTTGCATTTTAATTAACGATTAGGAAAATTAGCATTATGCTTTCAAAAGTACATTGTACGGCAATAAAAGGGATAGACGGATTTTTAGTTTCAGTAGAAACAGATGTTTCTGCGGGGCTTCCTGCGTTTTCGATTGTCGGTTTACCTGACACTGAAGTCAAAGAAAGTAAAGATAGAGTTGCGTCGGCAGTTAGAAATTCTGGTTTCAATTTTCCGCAGAGAAAAATTACTGTGAATTTAAGTCCTGCAAAAATTAAAAAGACAGGTTCGCATTATGATTTAGCAATTGCACTTGGGATAATATCGGCGACAAATCAGATTTCTGATATAGCGAAAGAGAAAATGAAAAATTCTGTTTTTGTAGCTGAACTTGGTCTTGATGGTTATATAAAACCATCAGCTGGTGTACTACCAATGTTGATGGCTGTAAAAAATAGTAAAGCGAAAAATATTAATTCGGTTTATCTGGCATTTGACAATTTGAACGAAGCATTAGTTTCAAAAGTTCAAGCATTTTGTCCCCGAAGTTTGAGAGATTTAGTGGATTTTTTAGAAGGAAATCTAACGGCTGATAAATTATTGAACGGCGATGCCGCAATTTCCAAAGCTGAATCAGAAAAACCACAAGAGTTTACTTTAGATTTTAGTGAAGTTAAAGGTCAGAGTTTGGCAAAAAGGGCTTTGGAAATTGCGGCAGCCGGATCGCACAATATTTTATTATCAGGTCCACCGGGGACTGGAAAGAGTATGTTGGCGAAACGATTTAATACGATACTCCCCCCTTTGACCCACGACGAAGCATTGGAAATTACACGAGTTTATTCGGTCTGCAATTTATTGGGTAAGACAAAGTTTATGGATAATCGTCCATTTCGCGATCCACATCACACGATTTCGGATATCGCCTTGATTGGTGGTGGTAGTAATCCGAGACCGGGTGAAGTATCGTTGGCACATAACGGAGTTTTGTTTTTGGACGAGTTCGCTGAATTTTCACGGGCGAGTTTAGAGGTTTTAAGACAGCCGATGGAAAGTTTCAATGTGACAATATCAAGAGCGAAAGAGTCAGTGAACTATCCATCAAAATTTACACTTATTGCAGCGATGAACCCATGCCCGTGTGGACATAATGGTCAAGCTGATAGAATGTGTCGATGTACTCCATCGCAGATACATCGGTATCGCGGTAAGATTAGTGGACCGCTTTTGGATAGGATAGATTTGGCGATAAATTTGAATCCGGTGAAGTATGGGGATTGGAAAAAGATGTCGGAAGGCGAGAGTTCTGATGAGATTCGGGAACGAGTTATGCGGGCTAGGGATATTCAGATTGAACGGTTCAAAGGTTCGCCGACAACCGCCAACTCATTTATGACGACTAAAGAGATGAAACGATTTTGCAAATTGCCTGATGATGCTGGATATGTATTGGAGAATGCGATGCGGAAGTTGGGATTATCAGCGAGGAGTTTGGATAAGATATTGAAGACGGCAAGGACAATTGCTGATTTGGAAGGTGAGGAAAATATCAAGAGTTCACATATAATTGAGGTATTCCAATATCGCACAATGGACCGAAAAGGAGTCGCAGAGTAATATGGCATATATATTCATGGATGAAAGTGGAGATTTGGGATTTGATTTTAAAAATAAACCTAAAACAAGTAAAAATTTTATAATCACTTTTTTATTTACTCAAAATAAAAGGAGGCTAGACAAAATGGTAAAAAAAACATTTTGCAGTCTTCCAAAAAACAAACAAAAGAAACATATTGGAGTTTTACATTGTTATAAAGAAAAACCAGTAATAAGAATGAAATTATTGAATTTATTGAAAAAAGAAAAAAACGTACATATAATGGCAATAAAATTAAACAAAAGAAAAGTTCACACAAAACTACAAGATGAAAAAGTAGTTTTATATAATTTTGTTACCAATATTCTATTAGATAGAATTTTAACAAAAAAACTTATTCCAACAAATAAAGTAATACATTTAATTGCTTCTCGAAGGGAAAATAACAAATATCTTAATGAGAATTTTCGGAATTACATAAAAGATAGAACAAATACAAATCATAATCTAAAGATAAAAGTTGAAATAAAAAGACCATACGAAGAAAAATGTTTACAAGTGGTCGATTTTGCGTCTTGGAGTATTTTTAGAAAAGAAGAACACAAAGATATTGACTACTATAAGATAATAGAAAATATAATAATAGAGGAGAATGTTTTATTTACATAAAAAAAGCGAGAAACCTTGTAAGTAATTTGGTCTTAAAACCGAGGAACCATTCCGGAGCCCCACATTACAAGGATTTACTCTCACTTAAGTATAGTCTAACACAGTATGCAATATTTGTCAAGTACTATAAAAAACAACAATAAAATGAGCATAAAAATTAAAATTACACAGCAGGAAAGATTGGCTAGAATAAAATTAAATGCGTTCACATACTTAAGAGCGGATTGGTTCTATAAACTAATCCAAGTGTTCGGCTCCGCCGAAAATATTCTCAAACAAACACCTCGTACACTTGCAGAAAGCCAAATAATTTCCCTCGACTCAGCCAAAAATCTACTAAAAGATGCTAATGCTCTAGACCCTGAACAAGAAATCGTCAAAACAGAAAAAGTCGGTGGTAAAATCTATCTATTAGAAGATGACGATTTCCCAGAATCACTCAAAACCCTAAAAGAACCACCACTAGTTTTATATGTTCGCGGAAATTTTGATCCGCAAGCAATCAAAGTCGCTATCGTTGGGACAAGAAAAATTACGCCTTACGGAAAACGCTGTGCGGAAAAAATTTCCGCAGACCTAACAGACGCCGGCATAATAGTCGTGAGTGGTTTAGCTCGTGGCATTGATAGCACCGCACAAGCATCAGCCGTTGCTCTCAAGAAACCGACTTATGCAGTCGTCGGCACAGGTATCGGACGATGCTATCCAGCCGAAAACAGAAAATTGGCGACAGATATTTTAGAATATGATGGTGCGATAATATCAGAATTTCCATTCGATAAACCACCGCTCCCGTTCCACTTTCCACGCAGAAACAGAATCATCGCAGGGCTTGGAATGTTCACAGCTGTAATCGAAGGCGAAGAAAAATCAGGGGCATTGATAACAGCAAAACTCGCACTCGAACAAGGCAAAGATGTATTCGCAGTACCCGGTCCAATCGATAGCTTACAAAGTGGTGGCACAAATATGTTAATCAGAGATGGAGCAACGCCATTGATAAGTGGTCAAGATATCATCGATGCGATTCCAATGGAATTTCAAAAGGATATCAAGACATCAAATGCAAGTAAAAACGGTAAATCAGAAGTGGAAATAAAAAATCTATCAGAATTGGAAAAGAAAACTTTAGAATTAATCGCAAGTAGTGAGTTGAGTTTGGACGATATCGTAAACAAATTAAATTTGAATGTCCAAGAAGCATCGACATTGTTATTTAATTTGGAAGTTAAGGGAATATTGACGTCCAATGATGGACTTTATAGCAAAAATAAATTTTTTAGTTATTAATTAGGAGAAAAAATAAATGTCAAAATATTTAGTAGTTGTCGAGTCGCCGGCAAAACAAAAAACTATAGGAAAAATATTGGGGAAAGATTATAGCGTCAAAAGTTCGTTCGGACATGTCCGAGATTTGCCTACAAAAGAACTAGGCATCGATGAGAAAAAAGATTTCAAACCAAAATATGTGCAAATTCCAAGAAGTAAAAAAATCGTCGCAGAATTGAAAAAATCTGCTGAAAAATGTGATAAAATCTATCTCGCAATGGACCCTGATCGTGAAGGGGAAGCTATCGCTTGGCATATCGCAGAAATCCTAAAAATGCCAAAAGATAAAATCAAAAGAATTTTCTTCCACGAAATTACAAAATCAGCAATCCAAAAATCTTTTGAAAATGAAAGGGGTATCGATCACAGTTTAGTCGACGCCCAGCAAGCTAGAAGAATTTTGGATAGAATCGTTGGGTATAAACTATCGCCACTTCTTTGGAAAAAGATTACCAGTGGGTTATCTGCTGGGCGTGTCCAAAGCGTAGCTGTAAGAATGTTAGCAGAACGACACAAAGAGATTGAAGATTTTGTCGATGAAACTTATTTCTCACTAAACACAAAGTTAAGAAAACAAGATGATTCAAAAGAATTCTCTGCAAAACTCGTGAGATTTAAGGGTGAACCAGTAGAAAAAACCGTCACTTATAAACTTTTTGCAGAAGATTATAAAGTCAAACATAGTGTATTCAAAACTCTAGAAAGTTTAGAAGAAGTTTCTCATAATCTAAAAGATAAAGATAAAATCGTAGAAAAAATCGAGAGAAAAGAAGTTAGACAACACCCAAAGCCACCCTTCATCACAAGTACACTTCAACAAGAAGGTTATACTCGACTCGGATTTTCATCGCAGAAAACTATGAAAATCGCACAGAATTTGTATGAAGGTATCCAAGGTGAAGCTGGTTTGATAACTTATATGAGAACTGATAGTTTTAATGTATCGCAAGATTTGAAAAACCAAACTAAAAAGTTCATACAAGAAAAGTATGGTAGTAATTTCGCACCAGAACAAGCTCCGTTTTACAAAACAAAATCAAAAGGTGCTCAGGAAGCTCATGAATCTATCCACCCGACAGATGTTTATAAAACTCCAGAAAAAATCAAACATCTTTTGAGCGATGAACAATTCCGACTTTACAATCTCATTTGGTTGAAGTTTGTGGCTAGTCAAATGGCTCACGCAGTGTTTGATACCGTGTCAGTCGACATAAAAACCACTGATAATGTCTGTGGATTGAGAGCTTATGGTAGAACGGTCAAGTTCAAAGGTTATTTGTCGGTATACGAGGATAGTTATGGTGCTAAAAATGAAGATGAATCAAATATCATACCTAACTTAACCGAAGGCGACAAACTAGAATTGATGGATATCGAAACCAAAGAACATAAGACGAGTCCACCACCAAACTATAACGAGGCAAGTTTGATTAAAGCACTCGAAAAACATGGTATTGGTCGTCCGTCAACATACGCTCCGACTATCAAAACTATTTTAGATAGAAAATATATAGAAAAAGAATTGAAAAGTAAAAAACTGCTTATAACTCCGTTAGGATTAATCGTAACCAAGCAGTTGATTGAATTTTTCCAAGATATTATGAATTTATCTTATACGGCAAACATTGAAGAAAAACTTGATGATATAGCAGAAGGCAAGGTAGCGTGGGAAGAGGTCATAAAAAGCTTTTATGATATATTTATCAAAGATTTAGATGAGGCATATAAAAAAATGAAAAAACCAGAACCAGAAAAAACAGACCAAAAATGTCCTTTATGTAGTGCAGAAATGGTGATAAGAACAAGTCGATTTGGAAGATACATGGCATGTTCGGAATTCCCAAAATGTAAAGGCAAGATCAACATGGCTAACTCAAAAACCGCACAAGAACCTGAAAAAACAGGTAAAAAATGTGAATTGTGTGGCGAGGATATGGTAATAAAAGTCGGTCGAAATGGCAGATTTTTAGCTTGCAGTGGTTATCCAAACTGTAAAAACACTGCGTCGATAGACAAAGACGGGAATATTGTAAATACTCCTAAAAAAGTAGTAATAAAAACCGATAGAAAATGTGATAAATGTGATAAGGGGTTTTTATTATTGAGAACAAGTAAAAGAGGCGAATTTTTAGGTTGTGAAAAGTTTCCAAGATGTAAAAACATAGTTTCTTTAACAGACGAGGAAATCGCAGAGATAAAAGAAAAACATAAACCTGAATAATAAAAACTGTTATGCTGAACTTGTTTCAGCATCTTATAAAATGAGATTGCCACGAAATTTTTTCTCTTGTCATTGCGAAGCCCAAAGGGCTGTGGCAATCTAGAAAAAATTTCTCGCAATGACAAAGAAAGATCCTGAAATAAATTCAGGATGACAAGGCAAAGTGAATGGACGTAAAAAATTTAACAGCAAAATACTTGTTAAATTTGAGAGCAAGAGATTATTCTGCTCATACGATATTGGCATATGAAAAAGACTTAAGCGATTTTGTGGATTTCCTAGATAGCGAAAATTTGGCAAGTTTGAATACTAAAACAATAAGAAAATATCTGACCTTTTTAAGCAGTGAATATGAAAGTAAAAGCACGGTCATAAGAAAAATGGCGTGTATCAGAAGTTTCGTTTCCTATTTGGTCAGATATAGACATATGAAAAACAACCCTTTCAAGTTGTTGATTCTACCAAAGATAGATAAACGTTTGCCAAATTTTTTGAATAAAGATGAGATGCAAAAATTGATAGATAATTCTCAACAGAACGAAACATATGCAACAAGAAACACGGCGATTTTGGAACTTTTATACTCGAGCGGATTGAGAAGGTCGGAAGCGGTATCGTTAAATGTCGGGGATATAGATTTTTACAATGGACTTGTTCGAGTTTTCGGTAAAGGTGCTAAAGAACGGATTGTTCCCATAACGGATAGAGCTTTAGAATCAATAAAGAACTATTTATATTCAAGAAATGATCCACCATCGGCAGAGTCATTATTTTTGAATCATCTAAAAAAGCGTTTGACATCAAACGGACTTGAATTGATAGTAAAAAAAGCATGCTTGAAAGCAAATTTGGCAAGAAAAGTTAGTCCGCATAGCATCAGGCACTCGTTCGCGACACACATGCTTTCAGCTGGTTGCGATTTGAGAAGTTTACAGGATATGTTAGGACATAAAACTTTACAATCGACGCAAATTTACACGCACGTATCATTGAGTCAGTTAAAAAAAGTTTATGATAAAGCACACCCTAGAAGTAAGGATAAGGAATAGGGAATAGGGAATAAGTTAAGGAATAAAAATGAATACAATAGGTATAGATTTAGGTGGAACTTTTATAAAATTTGCTGTTATAAATAATAATGGCAAGATTGTGAAGTCTTATCAAATAAAAACCGATAAAAAAAATCTTACAAAACAATTATCAAGTAATATCCTTGATATTAAAAAAGAGTATAAGAAAATATCTCGTATCGGATTAGCAATTGCGGGCGACATCGATAGCAAAAAGGGAACAATAAGATTTTCTGGTAATCTTGGTATTAAAAATAATTTTCCAATCGTAAACAAACTAAAAAAACTGGTAAATTTGAAATATTATATTGTGAATGATGCCATCGCCTCCGCCTTTGGTATTTATAATAGTGAGCTTAAAAGAAAATATAAAAATATGTTGGTCGTAACACTTGGTACAGGTGTAGGCGGTGGGATTATCGCTGATGGCAAACTAATTTTAGGTGCAGATGGCACAGCTGGAGAGATAGGTCATATAAAAATATCCGACGATAAAAACGCTTGGAAATGTGGTTGCGGGGCAAAAGGTTGTTTGGAAGCGTATGTCGCAAAAAATGCCATAGAAAAAAGGATAAAATTAGAAATAAAAAAACATCCAAGTAGTCAATTGAGCAAACTTGTGAAAAAAGAAAATGAAATAAGTGCAAGAATTTTATATGAAGCATCAAAAAAAAATTGCAAAACTGCAAAAAAGATTTGGGACGATATCGCTAAAAATTTAGCTTTTGGATTAGGTAATTTAACGCTCACATTAAATCCAGAGGCGATTATTTTTACTGGTGGGATATCAAAAGCAGGTAAATGTTTTATCCCGCAAATAAAAGAATATTTCAAAAAAGAACGATTCAAAAATGTGTTTAGTGGATTGAGAATAAAGACATCAAAAAAGGACAATATGGGCGTAATAGGCGCAGCATTGTATGCGTTTGACAAAATAAATGAAAAATAAAATAGTATTAATTTTCTTATCAACAATACTTTTCTGCCCTCAAGTTTTTGCAGGAAAATACACTTTACCAAGTCCAGAAGGTAATGAGTATACTATATTCTCTGCGGATATGGTTTCCTTTGATGTCACAGAAAAAGTAGCACATCTAGAAGGAAATTCTTTAGTAACTCATTATTTAGAAACTGGTGAAATTATCAAACTTGAAGGCAATAAAATAGATTTTTACACAGACACAATGATGTTTAAATCACCTGATAAAATGAAAATCACAAGCGGTGATATTGTATTAGAAGGTCAGAATGCTGAATACGATTATAACACTCAACGTGTAAAACTCGAGGATACTTCTGCGGAATATCCACCAGTAAGAATATTGTCTGCAAAAAAATTTTACAAAAAAGGTGATGTGAGTACCTACAAACACTTACGAGGAACTTGTTGTTCTAATGAAAAACCTCATTATACAGTTTCTATGACAACCTTAAAAATAAATCAGAAAAGAGCATCTGGTTGGAATGCAATATTTTGGATAAATAATAAAGTTCCAGTATTTTATCTTCCGTATTTTTCACGCTCATTGAAACATACAAGCCCATTTACAACTTATGTGGATTTAGGAGCCGATGATAGAAACGGATTCACTACAAAAACAACTACTTTTTATTCAATAACAGAAGAGTTAAAAGCAAAAGGGATGTTAGACTATTTTGCAAAAGACGGTGTAGGTGCTGGTATTGGTGCTGTGTACGACGATCCGGGTGAATTTAATGGTGTGGCAGATTACTACACTATAGACCCTCCAAGCAGAAAAAGACGATGGGGTCTTCAAGGTGGTTTCTGGGGTAAAGTACGGGACACTTCGGAAGAATTAGAAAAAGAAAAAGGTGCTTTATATACGGTACAATCCAGATATTTATTATCTTCAGACGCATTTTTTAACGATGATTATTTTAGAGATAATCCATATTTAACCAACGCTGACCAGTTTTTAAGTGGATCTATCAATAGACAAACAAGAAAGACCGCACTTCGTGTGAGTTATGATAAACAAAAAAAATATAATGCCGTATTAGATGAGTTTGTTAAGACTAAAGAAGATAATCCTAAAATAAATTATCAAGTGTATCCACTTCGTCCTTTTAATGCACCGTGGGTAAACAAGTTTAAGTTTAATTATGGAAACACATATAATGCAACAACTTTGCAAAACCAAAAAATTGCCGATATGCAATTAGATTTTATAGAGAATATATATAACAGCAAATTTATTGCTATTACTCCAACGGTTTTTGTTGGTGATAAAATTATATTTGAAGATGCAAATAATAGTCAGAAAGACACAAACACTGGAAGAGTAGGTGGTAATTTGAATGCCGATATAAAAAATTTAAAAGATTCACACAGTTTAGATGTAGGATATGCCTATACAAAAAGAACTTCAACAGACACAATAAAATTTGAAAATAATGCAACGGATAGTGGTGAAGATGTAAATGAATTTTTCATGGATTATTATTATCGACCAAACTATCAGTTCCATGGAAGACTAACCACAGAATATGATTTGAGAAATCAACCATTTATCGAGGGTTGGGATCCTAAATATAGATTCAAACCACTTATCGGTGAAATAGGATATGACAACGACAAAAATATGAGAATATTTGTACAGGATACTTATAATATATTTACTGGTAATGATGCCTTTTTACTTCAAACAGATTTTGGTAGATTAGATAGAAAGTTTTTATCATTAGGTTTATCAAATTATAAAACTACCCGCAACAAATACACTTTTATAACCAAAGCTGGCATGTCGCCAGAAAATTGGACTTGGGATATCAGTGCAGGGATAGATTTTGATGTCAATAAAGGCGATGCTAAAGAATTTAATAAATTCATAAGATTAGTTAAAGACTTACATGACTTAAAACTAGGGATATCTTTGAGAGACAGAAATAATAACTTTTCTATCTCGTTCACAATAAGTTTCCTCTGCGGAGGGAAAGAAGAAGGCGGTGTAGAAAATAGATCGCTATATCAAGACGGCACCAGCTATCGTAACAGAAGATATAGAGGATATGAAGCACTTGGTGGCACAAAAAAAATAGATGCAATACAGTATGAGGAAACTAGTTTAGAAGGACAATAAAAAAATGAAAAATAAAGGACATATAGAACTTGTATGTGGTTGTATGTTTTCTGGAAAAACCACACAACTTATAAAAAGAATTAACCAGCTTAAAAAAAGCGGGAAAAAAATTCAAGTTTTCAATTTTTATTTGGATAAACGTTATGGTAAAAACAATATAATATCTCATGATGGTAAAAAAATAAAATGTCAGATGGCAAAAAACGCTACAGACATTTTGAAAAATATAAAAAAAGATACTAATGTTATTGCAATAGATGAAATACATTTTTTCAATAAAAATTTGGTAAATCTATGCGAAAAATTAGCTGACGGTGGCAAAATAGTTTTAACGTCCGGATTAGATAAAGATGCTTTTGCAAAACCATTTGAAACTACAGCTTTGATTATGGCGGAAGCGGAATTTGTCAAAAAAGTTCACGCGAAATGTGAGCTTTGCAAATCGAAAGCTAATTTTTCGCATAGAACTAACGACGATAAAAACACAATTTCGGTTGGTGCAAAAGATAAATATAGAGCTTTGTGCCGAACTTGTTTTAATATAGAATATAAAGGTAGGAGATGAAATTATGACAATGGACGAACTAAAAAAACACATAAGAGATGTTGAAGATTTCCCTAAAAAAGGGATTTTATTTAGAGATATAACGACTCTATTAAAAGATTCAAAAGTTTTGAAAGAAACGATTGAGTTGATGGCACAAGATTTTCGTGATAAAGGTATCACAAAAGTTATTGGCATAGAATCACGTGGTTTTATATTTGGTATTCCACTTGCATTGGAATTAAATGCAGGGTTTGTACCAGTTCGAAAGAAGGGCAAACTTCCTGCCGAAGTTTTGAGCTATGAATACGAGCTTGAGTATGGTACAGATACGCTTGAGATACATAAAGATGCGTTGAGTTCAGAGGATAAAGTTCTAATAGCTGACGATTTATTAGCGACAGGTGGGACAGCAAAAGCGGCGGTCAAATTAGCGACTGATTTAGGTGCAAAAGTTGAGAGTTGTATATTTTTGATAGAACTTTTGGATTTGAAAGGTCGAGAAAAAATCGCTGATACCAACATCAAAGCATTGATAAAGTATTAATTTATTTCAGCACATAAAGAACCCCTAGCCACATTTTTTATACTGGATTCCCGCATCCGCGAGAATGACAAAGGATTGAGGATAGGGGTTCTTTTATTTTTAAAACAAATGTTCAGCTTTATCCTATAAAGTTAGCAAGTATTTTGAGCTAA
>CAYPLD010000007.1:16835-19978 GCA_964411485.1 uncultured Elusimicrobiaceae bacterium
TTTTAAAACAAATGTTCAGCTTTATCCTATAAAGTTAGCAAGTATTTTGAGCTAACCCCAACACATGTTTGGTTTTCGTGCTGCCGAAACTTCGTCAATTCTCTTGACCGGCATTGTGTATGGTGCGTTTTTTACCAATTCAGGATTTTCTATAACTTCATTGTAGATTTTTATCATTGCATCGATAAATCCGTCCAAATCTTTTTTACCTTCAGTTTCAGTCGGTTCAATCATCAATGCTTCAGGTACTATTAATGGAAAATATATCGTCGGTGCATAATATCCATAATCCAATAATCGTTTCGCAATATCCAATGTCCGAACACCATTGAACTTTTTTTTATCAATTGTCAAAACACATTCATGCATACAAACATAATCAAAATAAACTGGATAATACTTTTTTAATTTTTCTTTTAGATAGTTCGCATTGATTATCGCATTCTCCGCAATTTCTTTTAATCCATCAACATCATGTTGTTTCAAATAAAAGTAAGAACGAAGTATCACGCCGATATTCCCGTGAAAACCTTTCACTCGTCCAATTGTATTCTTGACATTAAAATCTAATTTATAATTTTCACCATCTTTTACGACGATTGGTACTGGCAAAAAATCTTTTAATTTTTCACAGACACCGACAACTCCAGAACCCGGTCCACCACCACCGTGAGGTGCGGCGAAAGTTTTATGAAGATTCAAATGCATAATGTCAGCACCGAAATCAGCTGGCTTGACTTTACCAATCAATGCATTGAAATTTGCTCCGTCCAAATAAAATATTGAGCCTGCATCATGAATAATTTTTGAAATTTCTAAAATATCTTTTTCAAAAAGTCCGACTGTGTTTGGAACGGTCAACATAACAAGTGCAGTATTTTTGGAAATTGCATCTTTCAAACTTTGAACATCTAATCGTCCGTCATCAGCTGATTTTATTGTCTTCACCGAAAATCCACCCATACTTGCCGACGCCGGATTTGTACCGTGAGCTGTGTCTGGTACGATAATTTCAGTTCGATTTTCGCCATTCTTTTTGTGATACGCTTGAGCCACCAAAACTCCGGTCCATTCGCCGTGAGCACCAGCCGCTGGTTGCATTGTGAATGTATCTAAACCTGTGATTTCTTTAAGCATTTGTTCAAATTCATACAAAATTTCAAGCGTTCCTTGGCTAAAAGTATCAGGTGCAAATGGATGTAAATTTGTGAACCCTTCTAAACTTGCAAGCATGTCATAACTTTTTGGATTGTATTTCATCGTACAACTTCCAAGCGGATAAAAATGTGTGTCTATCGAAAAATTTAATCGCGACAAATTTGTGAAATGTCTCACCGTTTCAAATTCAGAAATTTCTGGTAAATTTGGTTTTTCTGATCGTAAATATTTTTTGTCTAAATATTTTGACGCCGATTTTTCAGATTTTTCAAATTTTATGCCTCGTGCACCTTGCGAGGATAATTCTATGCTCAATTTTCTTGGCTTCTTAATAATTTCTGACATTATTTTATCCCCCCCAATGCATCTACAAGTTTTTGTAGATCTTTTTCTGACTTCGTTTCAGTCGCACAAATTAAAAGACAATTTTCTAAGCTCTTATCAAAATTGTTTAACGGATATCCAGCTAAAATCCCTTGCTTTGCTAACTCGCTTGCGATTTGCTCCGCCGACTTTGGACATTCAATCACAAATTCATTGAAAAATGGTGCATCATACTTTAACTTGAACCCAGCAAGCGAGCAAATTTTGTCTTTTAATTTGTGCGATTTTTCTAAATTCAGTTCAGCCACTTCTTTTATGCCTTCAGGACCGAGCAATGTTAGATAAATCGATGCATTCAATGCACATAATGCTTGGTTTGAACATATATTAGATGTCGCTCTTTCTCGTCGAATATGTTGCTCTCGAGCTTGTAAAGTCAAGACAAAACTTCTGTTCCCTTCTTTATCATGAGCGATACCACAAACTCGACCCGGAATTTGTCGGACTAACTCTTTTTTACAAGTAAAAATGCCAAGATGTGGTCCGCCATAGTTCATCGGATTACCCAATGGCTGACCTTCGGCTACTGAAATATCAGCATCATAACTTCCCGGTGTTGCAACTACGCCCAAACTTATTGGGTTGACCACTGAAATTAATAACGCTCCTTTAGAATGTACTTTTTCTGATAAACTTTTGCCGTCTTCCAAAACTCCCAAGAAGTTTGGGCTAGCAAAAACGAAACAACTGGTTTTATCATCTAACTTACTATCTAAGTCTTTGACATCAACTTGAGCATTATCAAAATCGACTAAAATAATTTCAATATCTGTGTTTGCTAGATAGGTTCTGACCGTTTCAATATAATGTGGATGTAAAGTTTTAGAAATCAAAACTTTTTTCTTGCCGTTTGCTCGTATACAAGCATTGACGGCCTCACACACAGCTGTAGCTCCATCATATAACGACGCATTTGAACTATGCATATCAAAAAGCGAGCAAACGGCACTTTGATACTCATAAATCGCCTGCAAAGTACCTTGACTTGCCTCTGCTTGATATGGTGTATAAGCTGTGATAAATTCACCACGAGTTGAGATTGCGTTGATTGTTGATGGAATAAAATGTTCGTAAGTGCCAGTGCCCAAAAAGTTCAGAACTTTTTTATTTTTGTCGGCTAGGTTTTTGATATGCGAGATTAATTCCATTTCGTTGAGTGCTTTTGGTAGAGTCATTTTAGCATCCAACATTTTTTTTGGAATATCTTTTAATAAAGCTTCAAAGCTATCGACACCGATAGCTTTTAGCATTTCTTTTTTATCTTTTCTGGTGTTAGATATAAACATATTTTTTATAAACTTGCTTTATAATCCTCAAAGCTCATTAAATTATCTAATTCTTCTTTATTTGTCATCTTTATTTTGAAAAACCAACCTTTACCATGTGCTTCTTGATTTGCCAATGATGGATCGTTTTTTACATCTTCATTAATTTCAATAATTTCACCAGATACTGGTGCATAAAGATCAGATGCACTTTTGACACTTTCTACAACCGCTGCTTGTTTACCTGCTTCTACTTGCTTTCCTTTTTCTGGAAGTTCTATAAAAACTATATCACTTATCTCTTTTTGAGCGTGATCTGAAATTCCAACCGTCGCA
>CAYPLD010000008.1:0-11495 GCA_964411485.1 uncultured Elusimicrobiaceae bacterium
GGGATATTTATTGAAAAGAATAGCACAAGAAAAAGATTTTTCATTTGAAGAAGTACCCGTCGGGTTCAAACATATCGCCGAAAAAATGCATATAGAAGATGTTTTGTTTGGTGCTGAAGAATCAGGCGGATATGCTTGGCTCGGAGCATTGCCAGACAGAGACGCTATGCTAACAGGTTTGATGTTTCTAGAAATTATGGCAACATACAAAAAAACTGCAAGCCAATTGTGTGAAGATGTTCAGAAAAAATATGGCAAAAGTGTTTTCTTGAGAAAAGATTTTATGTTATCAGAACCAATAAGCAAATCAGCTTTCACATTAAAAGCTAAAAGAAAATTAGCTAAAAAAATAGCAAATACAAAAGTCGAAGAAATTTTAGATTTCGACGGACTAAAAGTAATTTTGGAAACTGACGAATGGTTCTTAATGCGACCTTCAGGCACCGAACCACTCGTTCGAGTATATGCAGAAGCTGAAACAAAAAAGAAATCATTAGAACTATTGAACTATGCAGAAAAAATATCAACAGGATTATTTAGCAAAAAATAATTTTATAATTTTTTGAACTCGTAATAAATTAATCCAGACGATAAAATCATAGGTAACAACGCAGAAAGAAGTGGCGGTAAATAGCCCATTTCGCCCATGGAAAGTGTAACACTCATCATCCACCAAAAACCAAAACTAATAACTAAAGCAATTATCACATTCACCATCTTATTTGCTTTTCTAACCAGTACAACAAATGGCATTCCCAACAAACAAATAATGATAAACGCAAGCGGTGTTACTAGCTTATGGAAAAAATAGGTTTTTTCTTTATAGTTTGAAATTCCTAACTTTTTTAGAAATTTTATTTTGCCAAAAAGTTCTCTAATTGTTAAAAATTCTGGATCTAAAGTTGTAACCGCAATTGTGTTTGGAGGGAAAGTTATTTTTGATACTTTCTCGTCAAAATGTTCCTCCGTAAAGCCACCAAGATTGTCAAACTTACGAATCACTCCGTCCACAAAAATCCAAGTTTCAACATCTTTATCCCAAACCATTTTATCAATATCAATTTGATAATCTATTTTTCCTTCTTCGTTCAAATTATCTAACACAACACGGTTCATAATTTTATTTTTTACATCTAAACTTTGTGCTGTCAAAATTTTATCTTTGCTTAAACGAAGTATCACATTTTTATGCAAACCGATGCTATATTCTTTCTTGCCTTTTATATCAATTTGATAAACTTCTTCTGCTTTTTTGAACATCGCAGTTGAAACAAATTCTTGTAAAAAAATATTCACAAAACCAACTAACGCAACACATAAAATTATTGGCAGAAAAATTTGCTTAACACTATAACCACTCGCAATGCTTGCAACCCATTCTCCCGACGATATCATGTCCGAAATCACAAATAAACAACCGAGCAAACAAGCCGCTGGCATTATGGTCAAAACCCAATACGGAATTGTCAAAATTAGATATTTTGCGATTGTGAAAAATCCCGCTGAACTTTTGACAAATGTATTCATGTTTTCAAAAGTATCAGCAACAAAAACAAGCACTGCAAAAACACCCAATGCAAATAAAAATGGTGCCCAAAATTTACTGGCTATATATTTAAATAATAAATGTTTATCCGTTTTCAAACTTTTAATTTTTTCCATAAAATTATTGATCCACCCGCTCCAATAAATATTGGTAAGTACGGTGCAATGTATGCAAGAAGTCCTACATTTTTCCCGATACTAATTCCAAGTGCCATTAACATATAAAAAGAAAATAATATTCCGATACTCAAAACCATACCAAATCCTTTTGACTTTTTTGGCAAAAGAAAACCTATCGGAATAGATAATAAAAAGAATATTATCGGCGATAAAGCAAAAACTTGACGAACAGATGCTTCCGTTTTATATTCATTAATTTTTTCTTTATCTAGTCCACCTTTTTTTATAGCAGATTGAAGTTGAAAAATTGTTTTTTCTCTTATTTTTACCGTCCGTTCGCCAACATTTCTAAACAGCGGAATTGTGATTTTATATTTATTAAATTTCGCAATTATTGTCTTATTTAAATCCTTGTGAATGCGTTGAACTTCGCCATCATTTAACAAAATATCTATCGAGTTTTTTGTTATATCAATTTGTCCGTCAGGTGCATTTATTTTTACGTTTGATTTTGACATTTGCGTCGCCAAAAAAACATCTTTTATATAATTTTCTTGTTCGTTTATCTCGTCGATTTGTTCCGCATAAAATTTCCAACCGGCAATATTTACTAATGTTTTTGGTTCTAAAATAATTTTGGAAATTTTACTTCTTATTTCATGCTTCGCATTTTGAATTTGACGATACCCAATTGGCGATAAAAAATTATATAAAATCAATAACACAATTGAAGTCAAAATAGCTGCTCTAAAAAATGGTTTTGAAATTTCCTTAAAATCAAAACCACTTTGTCGAAGTGCCATGATTTCTCCGTTTTCGTTCAACGATGTTAAGCTCAAAAGTATCGCAATTTGAAAAGCAAGTGGCATGCTAATTGAAAGTATGTTTGGTATCAAACTTAAAACAACTTTTCCTATCCACCAAAAATCAATGCCATAAATAAGTGCCATATTAAAAAATCTCACAAATTGTTGCATGAAAATAATTACAAAAAATATACCCAATGCCCCAAAAAAATAGGGCAACATCGTTTTTGTAAGATATCTCGATATTATACGCATAGTATTTATTTTACAAAAATATGATGCCAAAATTGTCGCAAGTTCAGTCAATAAATGATGGTCATTTGACAAAATGATTTCATTTTTAATATTATTACTTTGTACTAACTTATTCCTTTTTTCGCGTAATTATAAATATATAAAATGCTTAAAAAAATATTAATAATATTATTATCATCACTTCTGACACTAAACCCATTAGTTAGCGTCTATGCTCAAGAAATAGAAGAAAATTTTAATTTGTTTGACGCAGAAGAATATGAAATTTTCGAACAAGATTCTCTCCCGAAAGTAATCCAAGAAGCAACAAAAAATCAAGATCAAACTATTTCGCTACACTATTCCAAAACGAAATGGAGAGATGTCGTTCAGACAGAACATAAAGCATATTATCTTGAAGATATCGATTACGAAAACGCTCCCCTCCTTGAAGATTTAAGCCCTTCACTTTACATGCCGTACTATCAAAGCCAAATATCTGCAACCGGTAGAAAAGTGATAGATTTTAAATTCGACAGCAAAAAATATATCAACGAAAACAAAACAACTAATTTCTCAAAAAGTTACAGCAATTTTGAAATGGAACAACAACTTCAACTTCAAATGAACGGAAATATCGGTGATAGAATTTATGCAAACATAGACTATGACGATCAGCGTGAAGACGAACAAGATATTTTGCTTTCATATCGCGGTAAAGATGACGAAGTGGTACAATCTGCAGATTTCGGTGATATCAACGTGTCGCTTCCTGTGACCGAACTAGTTGCTTTCAACAAAGAATTGTTTGGTGCGAAAATGGCGTTAAAATATAAACGAGCAGATTTCTTCATACTGGGTAGTCAGACAAAAGGTGAAAAAAAACAAAAACGTTTTGTAGGAAACTCTATTTTCCAAACCGTTTCAATTGCAGATAAAGAATATGTCCGAAGACAATATTACGATCTAACTTTCAATAACAATGTAACTTGGTCGGTAGGTATCACACCAAATACCGAAAGAATTTATCTTGACGATAATGATGTGTACAATACGAACAACCACGAGCTTTACGATCTAACAGCACAAGATTTAGATGTCCCAACTTCTACCTACACAGCACGGTTCAAACTTTTAAGACGTGGTATCGATTACACTGTAGATTATAATCGTGGAATTTTGAAAATAAAATATTCGCTAAAAGAAAACGATGTGTTGGCAGTAGATTTCCAAAACACCAATGGCACTTGGATAAGTTCAAATGCAGGTGCACCTAATGATGATGTGAAAATTGTCAAAACAGAAAACGATTTACCTATCATATCAAGCACTGAAATTGGTTATAGATTGGAAATTAAACGTTTTTACTTTACCGGTCAAACTCAAATCGTAAGAGATAACGGTAAAGGAAACTTTTTCTTAAAATTATTCGACTCTAACGGAACTTACGTAGGTGCTACAGCATCACCAACTCAAGTTTACAATGAAGATGTGTTTGTAGATTTTGAGCAAGGAACATTCGAACTTAACCAGAGAATGTCGGACGATCCTAGTTTATATAACGCTACTCCAGTATCAACCAAAAACAGATTTTGGAGAGTAGAGTTTGAATCACGGTTGAGAACATTCTTCGTACAGCCAGATATCGTTGTTGATTCGGAAACAGTATTGCTAAACGGCAAAGCATTGCTAAGAAATGAGGATTATTACGTCGACTATAAAGCTGGGTTCATAAATTTCTATACCCCAGATATCATCAATCAAACCAGCGTCGTAGATGTGTTTTATGATGTAGCAGGTTTCTCAAAATCCACTTCACTTCTTGGCGGACGATTAGGATATAACTTGGGCAAAAATATATATGCAGGTGGTAGTTTCCTATACGAAAGTGAGGGTTCTAATGGAGCAACGCCTTTTGTGTCAAACACTTTACAAGACTTGAAAGTTTTTGAAGCAGATTTCTCTGCAAAAGATATAAAAATAACAGATGAACTCAAAACAACTTTATATTTGGAAGGTGCAAAAAGTATCAAAAATCCTAACACAGACGGCAAAGCTTTAATTGACAATATGGAAAGTGTCAAACAATACATAAGAACACCACTCGTATTTAACGAATGGCAAATAGCAACAAACCCTGGTGTCGAAAGCGGAGTAGCTGGTTCGGATAACTCTTATTTTGATGCAATCAAATGGGATAATCAAGAAATACCTGCACTAGAAATAAATCCCAATGGACAAAGCGGAGCTAGCGATCAACAGAGAGTGCTTGTAATAAATTATGATTTCTCTAAAAATTCAGCAACTAATAATGAAATTTCGATTGTATATCCTTTGAGTACTTCTGGTATAGATTTCACAAATAAAAATCTTATGGATTTGACCCTCTATTCAGATACTGCTAATGGTCCTGAAATAAATATCCACTTTGGTCAGATAAACGAGTTATCGGATTCCAGTAGTGGAACAAATCTTTCTTGTAGCAAATACCCCGGCAACACACCTAAAACCGAAGATACGGATTGTACAGGCACATTATCGCCTAATGAGGACGTCGGCTGGATATACGAAAACCCAGATGGTACTACTCAAAATTATAATCCATTTATAAACAATGAATTCAACCAGCTCACTCAACCAAACGGAATTCTTGATACTCAAGACCTTGACAGAGACGGACAGATTGATACATATTCCTCTGCGTTCGGTGGAAGTTTTGGTTATCTTGGAACAGATATAGATTCTGTAAATTTACCTAGCAATACAATCGATTTTACTGGTTGGCAAAGTTTCCAAACGGAAATTGACACAACAGATGAAGATAGATGGTCTAACATAAAACATGTAAGAATAACGCTTAAAAAACCTGTTGGTGGAGAGGATATCGGAACAATAAAAGTAGCTGCATTGTCAGTATCTGGAAGTAGCTGGAAAGAAGAAAGTACAAGCGGATTAACGACATTCGGAATAAATAATATTGACAATCCATTAACATACGAACCAATTTTCAACGATACTGGCGATGGTGGAATAGTTTATAGATATTTGTATGGCACTCCGGATCAGGTACAAGGACAAACTGGTAGTGAGAATTTATCCGAACAATCTCTTGCTTTGAATTTTGATATGGGTGATGCACCTGGTGGAGAAGCTACCGCATTCTATAATATCAGTACTTCGTTAGATTTATCAAAACACAAAGAGTTTAGATTCCTTCTTTATAGTAATAGCTATACCAACTCTACATTCTTTTTCAAAATGGGTAGTGATACAAATTATACTCAAATAGATATAGACCTAAACTATACTGGTTGGAGACTTTATAAATTTGTAATGGTAGATTTGAATGGAGATAATATACCAGATGAATTACAAAATATATCAGATTATTCTGGTGTGATAGTGAGTAAGCTGGGTAATATAAACCTTCAAGAAATAGGGCTGATGAAAGTAGGGGTCAAAAAAACAAATGGAGCAGGCATAGATGATGTCGGTGAGGTTTGGTTCAACGAAATTCATATGACGGAATCAGTGATATCAACAGGTAATGCGTATTTAGCACGTGTGAACGTTGAATACAAAGATTATATAGAATTCAAATCTGCATTCCGAGGTAAAGATAAAGAATTTGAAACACCTATGACCGTTGCATCAGACCAAGATCAACAAGAACAAGATTATTGGTTGAGATATTCTAAAATAGAAACTTTCCCTATAACACTTGGTTATAATACTACATCTTATGCAACGCCAAATCCGTTAGGTGAACGAGATGATAATCTCGTTTCATTACTCTCGCAAGGCGAAGTAAATAGTAATAAAGCATTTATACGTGGTGAATACATCAAGCCTGATAAACCAAAAATTACATTAGAATATAATTACGATAATACGGAATACGATTATATACAAAGACGAGATTCTGATAGTAGATTGAGCATAGATTTAGAACATGAATTTAAGGATACTAGTTTAGTGTTCAAAAATCTTGAAGCTGAATATTCTCGTACAAATAATAAAATCAATAATAGTGTTGAGAATATACAAAGTGCACCAACAGAATATTATAATGCAGATGAAAAAATAGATAATATCATCTTAAAATTTAGAGCGAACTTATGGAAGGATTCTTATATTGTACCTAACTATTACCTAAAGGAAATTACAGAGGATAGATTCTATTATGAAAGTTCTGATTTTGTTGCAAAAACATATCCAAAATCTATGGATCAGCAAACAGGTTTTTCCAGTAATTTCAAAATATTCAAATGGCTTGTTCCTCAAATAAGCTATAAAATATCAACTTATGAAAATAACAATCTGTTCAAAAAAGATGTCCTAGTAAACGGAGTAAGCGAAACATATGATATAGGTGAAGTCAAAAATGTTACAAGAAAATCTAATGGCGGAATAAGTCTAGTATTGAATGGTAAAGAAATGATGCCAAAAAGTAAATTGTTTAACAGCTTTGTACTTTCCAACTCTTTCAAATTAGATGATGCAGACACTTGGGAAAATGTGGAAAAAGGATATAAAACGAAAAATAAATTGTGGATAAGAGACGAATTGGATATTTCAAACGCTTTTGCATATAGAAAAGATCTAACTTTAAGAGATACCTATTCTTCGACATTACGTTGGTCACCATTCACTCAATATAGTATGTGGACTCCATTAAAAACCGTAAACGTACTTAACAACTTTAATTATACAGTGGAAGATAAAGAACAAACTGGAACTCTTGTCAAAAATAAAACTCTCACCTTGCCAGATTTGGTCATATCTATATACAAACTAGAGGAAGGACTTGGTATACAAAATACAATTCAAGATTCTAACTTAAGGTTAAGTTTCTATGCGAAAGAAAACAAATCAGCTGGAATAAGCAAAAGTATGGATATTAGAAAGGGAATAGATTTAAGGTTTATGTTGTTCAACTATTTTGACAACTCAATAATGTTAAGCACAAGAAACTTCAATAACACAGATTTAATTTCTAGTAAATCTTTAGAAAAAACTAAAACTGATAGTGCAATATTCCAAACTGGTTTCAAACCAAACTTATTTAGATTCACTCCAAAATTAGAATACTATTCCACGGAAACCAGCAAAGTAGGCGGAGTGTTAACAAATAGAGAAAAAACTATTATTCCAAGTTTGAATATCCGTGCAGATTTTAACCTTAAAAGAGGTCTTATTCCTATAAATGAAAAGGTCAAAGCAACAAACAGGATAATTTGGGATACGAATTTCAGTTATACGTCAAAACGAGCCCCAATCGATATAACAGATAATTATGATTTATTTGATGCAAGAACCAATTTAGATTATGAAGCAATAAAAAACATTCGTATAGTTATTTATGGTGGATTCTCGAGATTATGGCATAAATATTTAATGCAGGAAGATTATATTGCCTACAATGTAGGATCAACGATAATAATTCAATTTTAATTATGAAAAAACATTTGAAAAACACAAAAGAACTTTTATTATACCTCTTATTACCAAGAGCATGTGTCTGTTGTTCTAAAGATTTGGATTATAATTACACAGATCCGCTTTGTCCGACCTGTTTCGATACGCTGGAAATTATGCCTGATCTAATTTGTGAACGATGCGGTGTTTATCTACCAAGCGGAGGAGCACATTGTCATAGATGTCGGGGATCTAAAGAAAAACAATATAAGTGTTCTACAATTCGATCTGCCTTTATGTATAACAAAGCAGGAAGAAGTTTAGTGCTTGCATTCAAATATAATATGGACTTGTCATTGCAAAAATTTTTATCAGAACATTTAATATCTGCATTCTATAAATATAATGAAATTAGAGATGTGGACATTTTAATACCTATACCACTTCAAAGACATAAACAAAATCATCGTGGATTTAATCAAAGTGAATTGTTAGCTAATAATTTATCTTCTCACATCAAAAAACCAATGCTAACTAGTGTATTGATAAAACATAAGAAAACAAAGACTCAAGCATTTTTGAATAGAGAGGAAAGAATAAGAAATGTCAAAGATGCGTTCAAGTGTATTGGTGTTGAAAAGATAAAAAACAAAAATATTTTATTAGTCGATGATGTCGCTACGACATCATCGACATTAGAAAGCTGTGCTATTGAACTTAAAAAACATGGGGCAAAAAAAGTTTACGCTCTGACATTAGCAAGAGAATAATTTTTTGCTATAATATTTATCTTACACTAAAAATTCCTTTTTAGTGTAAAATCAAAAAAATTAGGAGAAATAGTGTACTGCATAGTTAGTAGAAGAATAATCAAGAAAACACTACGAAGCTTTCTAGTTTCTGTGTTTTTATTATGTGGTTTGTCAGCTTTCTTAAATGCTCAATTATTCATAAGCATGGAAACAGACAACCAATCAGCATTAGATGACTTGTTTCTGGAAGAAGATGAAGTTCAAAACATCATCGCAGATGAGTTTCTTCAAACCCAAGATTCCTTGGGCGAGGTTCTGCAGAGTGAAACAAGTGTTAATGTTAAGTCCAGCGGAAAAGGTGCTTTAGAGACTATCAGCATAAGAGGACTTCAAGCAAAGAACATTCTAATCGTCCTTAACGGGATACCCCTTCAAAGAGACGCTACAGGAACAACGAATATATCGAACATTCCCATCTCACAAATCGAAAAAATAGAAATACTCAAAAACCCTGCTCCCTCTCTGGGATATAACGCTTCTGCGGTAGTTTTCATTACCACAAAAACGTATCTGCCCGACGAAAAACATGCGAATATTTATGCTGATTATGGTAGTTTCGATACCAATAAATTATCAGTAGGCGTAGGTGGTCAGGTAAAAAAACTCAATTGGAATTTTGATGCTTCAAATCAAAGATCCAATGGTTTTATGAATCACTCAGATTACAACAAAAACTCTGCTAGTGGTTCGTTGAATTACGATTTGTCAGGTAATGGATTTATTCGTTTGTATTCCGTTTATTCGGACAATTCGTTAAGTCTTTCAGGCGGAACGGATGTTCCAATAGGAGAATGGAATGGCAACAAAGAAAAAGTAGCACAAAGTTATGTCGACTGGCAAAAAGATAAGTTTATGCAAACATCTTTGTCGGGAAAAATAGACAATAATATGATGCCAATAAAATTCTTGTTTTCTCGTTCTGATCTAAAAACGGATAGTTTTAGTTTTGGTTCAGAAACCGATATAAACAATTATGAAAATCGCTATAAATTAACAGGTGATGTTTTGGAAAATTTTAATGTCGGTGTAGAACACACAAATTCTAAACTAAAAACAAATGCAAGCTGGGTAAACAATCCATCTAATATGATAAAAGTTAATTCGGCGTTTGGAAATTATATTTTTGAAAAATCAAAATGGAAAATTAATTTGAACGCAAGAGCTGATGATAGTTCAGAACATGAGAAAACTCTCTCTTATGGAACGATTATAAATTATTCTTTAGACGATAAATATCAATTATTTACATCTTTAGGCAAATCTTATAATACTCCGACTTTTGCTGATCTGAACGGTGCAACAGAGTCTCTTTCACCTGAAAAAAATAAATATATTGATTTCGGTGTGAATTATAAAAAGGACTTTTTGGATTTGAAAGCATCAGTCTTTTTTAGCACAACCGAGGATAAAATAGGTATAAGAGAAATATCTCCATGGGTCTGGGGATCGTTCAATATGGCAAAAGATAAGAGAAAAGGTGTAGATTTTGAAGGAAAATATCAATATAAATATTTTAACTTCTTGGCATCTTATACTTATTTATCATCACAAACAAAAGAAAATGCAGGAGCGGAATATACACGTACTTATTTTACTCCAAAACATAATTTTAATTTTGTTGTGTCATATGAAAAAAATTCTTATGACTTTAAGCTAATCTCTTTGTACACGTCGAAACAGTACACGAATAACGGCGATGCAGGTACAAAGTTGCCAAGTTTCAAATTATTTAATTTTTATGCAAGCAAGAAACTCGGACAGACAAAATTTTTCATCTCCATTGAAAATATTTTAGATGAAAAATATGCCACAAACGGTAGTTATTATTCTTGGCAGAGTCCAAGTGAGATATACTATCCAGCACCACCAAGAATATTTATGGTCGGCGTTTCCTACGACTTTAACTTATAGGCGAGAGCCTCGCCTCCCATTTTTCGCTTCGCGACACAGTACAGTCGTTTCTTTCAGAAACTTAACTTTAGTGTGTTTTGTTGAAACAGCCCCTCGTTCCTTATAAGGAACGAGGGGCTAATGTTTATAACAAAAATAAGTAGAAAACACACAGTGTGTGTTGACATTTTTCGCTTCGCGTTTCGTATTGTCGTTTTCTAGCGAAAACTTAAATTGTTATATTTTGAAACAGCCCCTAGCCTCACGTGAGGATAGGGGCTTTCTAAATTTTTTTGTCATTGCGAGGAGCTGTGCGATGTGGCAATATCATTCTTGTCATTCCGAACTTGTTTCAGGATCTTTTTCTCCCACAGAGTCTGTGTTCACGACTTTTTCAAAAGGGAGATGTCCGAAGGACAGAGGGATTTGTTCTATAAAAAAATAAATCCCCCTTTAATTCCCCCTTTTGAAAAAGGGGGAAAACTAAAATACATTCCGCACTGCCACTGGCTAGTGCAGGAGGAGAGGCCACCCCTTCTTGGGATGGCCTCTCATAAAAGATAATGTACAAAATAATGTATAATGAAAATATGAGAAATAACAAATCATTTACCACACACACACACACACACACACACACAACGCTGTGTTTCTAATCTAAATAAAACCT
>CAYPLD010000008.1:11505-19440 GCA_964411485.1 uncultured Elusimicrobiaceae bacterium
TGGGAATATTCTTGTAAAGCATGTGCAAGTGTCGGCGAACATCTTAACACAGGTGATTGGTGTTGGTATCAAATAAAATAATGTATAATGAATCATATGAATAAAAAAGGGTTCACAACACAACAACCATGTCATCCTGAATTTATTTCAGGATCTTGTAGTAAGATTGCGGACCAAGCCCGCAATGACAAGAAGGTTAAAGGTTTCACATTAATTGAACTTTTGGTAGTAGTATTAATAATAGCAATACTTGGTGCAATGGCTTTACCTAAATATATGGTAGTAAGAGATAGAGCACATCTTTCAGCTCTAATGACAATAGGTAAAAATGTCAATGATGCTTTGGATAGGGCAAGTCTTAATCAAAGTAGTCAGTCTTGGGGAGCTTTAGACAAGCTAGATATAAGTTTTAAAAAATCTGATGGAACAGATTGCAACGATATTTCTTGTCGAATAAAGGTATCAGGAAAAGAATATGAGTTATATCCTATTTTGAATAATGTTGTCCAAGGTAGGAATTATACGCAATTTCGTTCTTATACTAATTCAGCTTTTGGAGCATTTACTATCTATACTAAAGAGTACCCTAGTGATTATAGATATAAACTTAGATGTTATCGATATACAAGTTCATATATAGTTCCAGACAGAGCAAGATGTGTAAAGATAGGACAAAGTTTGGGATCAGAAAGTTCCAATTGTTATTATGTAGATGATACTACACCAACTAATCCTTCTTGTTATTTTAACTAAATAAATTTTGTACTCAATGAAACTTCTCGTGTTTACACATGGAGTTTTTCCCAAAAATATTAAATTAAGCCCTCGTTCCTTATAAGGAACGAGGGCTTAATTTGATTTCTAAAATTTTTACTTATTCATACAGCAATTTTTGTACTTCTTTCCTGACCCACAACCACAAGGCTCGTTTCTGCCAATTTTCGGCTCTTCTCTTGTTATCGGCTCAACACTACCCGCTTGATTTTCCTGTTTCAATTTTTCTTCATTTTGTTTGAGCCATTTTTTTATCGCAAGTGGATTTTTCAAATTCACGCCATCAGCTTTCATCTTTTTTGCCACACCAACAATTTTTTCTTTTACTCGAGGATCTTTAGCTTTCTCCGCTAAATTTTTCGGCAAATATTTGAGCTCATCCTCGACCTGCTGCTCTATATCCTCTTGTTTTGTTTCCTCTTTTATTGAATCTTCGCTAGGTATTATCTCTGTTTTATATTTTTCTTTTTTCTTAAATAAGTTAAAAACCATATGTCCTCCCTATTTTTCTTTCAAAATTTCGGCTAAAATTTTTAACACTTGTTCTGTCTTGCTTTTATAGTCATTAGGATTTTCTATCTTGTAAAAATTATGATGTTTCTTGCAAACATCATAGATTCTCTTATCAATCGCTAATGATTCTTTCACGTCTTCCGTTCTTGTGTTATTATTATTGCAATAACATTTTTCATCTGTCGGAGAAGGTAGATAAATTACAGCATCATATTTAGCAAATTCTTTTTTAACCGAACTATTACCATTAGTTTTTAAGAACCCGTCCAAACCGCTAGGCCAAAAAGCAAAACCGTCTAAAGAAAATCTGTCGCAAAGTATTATTTCACAATCGCTAGTTTTCTCTACAAGCTCTTCTAATTCTCCTATCATATGATAGATTATTTTTTGAGCTTGTTCTACATGTATTGGGCTATCATCTTTTCGAGGATAACCACCGCCCCAAAGTATTGTCGCAGCTTCTGGTGCAATTTCTACTTTTCTGCCAAAAACCTGTTTTGCTATTTTTATTATAGAACTTTTGCCAGAATTGGGTCCACCAGTAAACGCTATTTTTTTCTTTTTCATAATTTAAACCCTAGCCCTCACCTCGCTAACCATTTTGGTTAGTCGTCCTCTCCCAACGGGAGAGGAATAAACACACAAGCCGAAGGCAAAAATGCATGGGGAGGCTACTCCCCTATATTTAACCTTTTTACATAATCTGTTGCAAGAACTTTGAATTTTTCCATTTTCTCTTTTGGTAATTTCTTTGTAGATATTGTTTTATTTTTCATTCTCAAAAAATCAAAATGTTTACTATTTTTCTTTATTCTAAAATCCAAATGTGGACCGGTAGAAAGTCCTGTCGATCCAACATAAGCTATAACTTGACCTTGTTTAACCCTCTTCCCTTTCCTCATACCGCCTGCATATTTATAGAGGTGTCCGTACGTCGTAATATACCCGTTTGCGTGAACAACTGATATATAATTCCCAAACCCACCATTTCGTCCAACATACTTGATTTTACCGTCTGCTACAACCTGCACAGGCGTTCCACGTGGGGCTGAATAATCTATACCCAAATGTGGACGACGAATTCTTAAAATTGGATGTCTCCTATTATATGAAAAACTCGAAGATATTCTAAAATTACCAAACTTTATCGGAGATCGTAAAAACATTTTGCGAAGTATTGTGCCGTCTTTTTCGTAATAATCACCGTCAAACAAAATGGCTGTATTTTCGCCGACAAATTTACCATTATAATAAGCACCAAGTATGGTTTGTTTGGTTATTTTTTCTTCATCATTTTCCTTAAAATATTCTTCTTCCCATACGATAGAATAAATATCTCCATTTCTGGTTTCTGTATGAAAATCGATATTCCAAGAAAAAACATAAGCCAAATCGATTATAAGCTGTGGGTGGATATTCTTTTCCATCATAGATAAAAACAATGCATCTTTTATCTCGCCTTTCGCAGACACAATTCTTTTTTTAAGGATAATATCACTAATTCCAGAAACCAACACACCGTCGATATTTGCAACATAATATCTTTTAAGTTCTTTGGTTATTATCAGGATTAAAAATTTGCCTTTATCATCTAAAGATATTTTGAAATTATCTTTATCATTTAACTTTCTAAAGTCTAGTTCTTTGGGAATAGTTCTTATAATGTCGGATAAAAGTGGCTCTTGCAGACCTGTTTCTTGTAAATGGACATATATCGGAAATTTCTTAAAATTACCTTGCGTTTCGGTCAAGATTTTTTTATTATCTTTTAGTTTTTGATTTTCTTTTTCGGTAATAAATACGGATAGATTAAATATAAACGAAAATATAAAAAGACCCAACAACAAAAGTTTGAAAGCCTTGCTTTTTAAGATAATTTTAAGCTTTGCTTTAGTCTCTGGAGTTAGTATTTTAGAAATAGAACCAGTCTTCTTAAAATAAAAATCTCGTCGACTGGTTCTATATCTATTAAAGTTTATTTTTGGTCTTTTAGAAAACTGCATAATGCTATTGAGTTTAGTTTCACCTCTGGTTCGTCTGATCTTGACGGCAATATTATAGGCACTTTTGATCCTGCTAATATTGTCGCGGCTTTCATTTCATGTCCGAAGAAATTTAGACATTTATAAAACGGATTTGCAGCATCCAAGTCTGCTAACACAATAGCGTCCACATCTCCGGGTACTTGTTTTCCCACAACGCCTTTATCCTCAGCTTTTTCCTTGGAAAAAGAGATATAAACATCATAAGGACCTTCTACTATTGCGTCTATTTTACCTTCTTCACTCATTTTTTCAAGTTCTGCTGCATCAATCGTGCTAGGTATTTTTTCGTTTACTTTTTCAACTGGACACACTATAGAAATTTTTGGTTTTTCTACACCTAATTGCCTTAAAGTTTTTGCCGCATTTTCTACAATTTTTATCTTGTGCTCTAATGTTGGATCTATCATTATCGCACTATCTGTAACGATAAAAGGTTTTTTGTATCTCGGGGTATGGTACAAAACATTATGTGTCAACAAAGTACCCGGTTTTACCAATCCTGCTTCCTTGTTCAAGATTGCTTTCATATAATATTTTGTTTCGACCTGTCCTTTGATTAAAAAATCACCTTTCCCAGCGACAATATTATCGACAGCAAGTTTGCACATTTCTGGAATGTCCGTAGATTCTATTAGCTCAAACTTGGTTTCATCTAAATTGTTTTCTTTTAACATTGATTTAATTTTTTCAACTGGACCTATCAACACTCCACCTGAAATCATACCTTTATCGTCCGCCATTTTGATTGCTTTTAATGCTTCCTCATTATTTGCACCGGGTACTACCACTCTATTTGGTTTGCCTTCCACTATCGCAAACAATTCTTCGAAATTATTGAATTTCATTCCTATTCTCTCCTCAATTTATTTATATTCTTTTATTATTTTTGGGTTATCCAGAGCTGTCGTTGCCGCTTCATACAAACTAGCGTTTTCGTCGCCTCCCGGATACCTAAAAACTGGTTTTATATATTTTATCTTTTTGATTATGTTCTCGATAATATAATCATTATAGGCAAAACCACCTGTTAAAATTAACCCGTCGATTTCACCATCTAAAACTGCATACATTGCACTTATTTCTTTTGCGATTTGATATATCATCGCTTGCACAACTTCTTCAGCTTCTTCTTTTGAACAAGTCAAACCCAAATCTGTTTTTTTGTTTTGAATAAGATTTGTCATTCCAACAACATCCGATGTGCCACAATACGACACCATTCCACCTTTACCTTTTAGTTTAAGCTTGATTTCATCAAGTGTATACTTTCCACTAAAACACATTTTTGTAAGACCACCAGCGGGTACTCCACCAGAACGTTGTGGGGTAAATGGACCATCTCCGTCTAATGCATTGTTTACGTCGATAACTTTCCCATTTTTGTGAGCTCCGATTGAAATGCCACCACCTGCATGCATCACTATAAAACTACATTCTTCGTATTTTTTACCGAGTTTTTTTGCAGTCAAACGAGCTACTCTTTTATGATTCAATGCATGAAAAATAGATTTTCGTGGGTTTTCTGGCATACCGGAATATTTGGCAATATCTGACATTTCATCAACCACAACAGGAT
Organism: uncultured Elusimicrobiaceae bacterium; assembly: GCA_964411485.1. Lineage (GTDB taxonomy): Bacteria > Elusimicrobiota > Elusimicrobia > Elusimicrobiales > Elusimicrobiaceae > Pseudelusimicrobium. Next base: position 16,414 of record CAYPLD010000008.1, read on the forward strand.
CTGCAATAAACGCTTTAGCTTTTATGTCTTTGGATAATTCGTTTGCCAATACCGCCCCCAAATTCGACGGATGTTCTCCATTTTCGCCTTTTTGTAAATCTTTTAACATTGCTTCATTTACGTTGTAAACTCCGCCGGGTATCGGCTTGACCAAACCTCCACGACCGATAATCGCGTCCATATCTTTTAAGTCCACTTTGTTTTTGGATAAAGCATTCAGGATAAAGTTTTTTCTTAAATCAAGTTGTTCTATCACGCTTTTGCCTTCATATTTATCCATATCTTTTGAAGAATAAGAAACTTTTTCCTCAAATACTTTTTCGCCACCGCTATAATAACTTATCTCATCTGATGTCGAACCCGGATTAATCACTAAAATTTTGTAATTCATAAAATCATCTCCTTGAAAGCAACAAAACTATTCTGTATAAAATTGCTAAAAATAAAATTCCTAAAAATATCCTCAACCATGGATTCTTTATTTTTTCTTTCTTTTCCGTTTTAAGCTCACTAACTGCGACCTGTTCTGTTTCTGCTTTATCTTCAAACAAGTCAAAATCTTCACTGACGATTTTATCTATTTGTATCGTCGAATATTGCGTTTCGGCTTTTATGAAACCCGAAACACAAATTAAAAATATTATAACGAAAAATAAATTTCTCATTCAACTAATGCCTCGTATATTAGTTCAGAAAATGTCGGATGTGCAAATACCATATCTTGTAATTCATCTTTTGTCATTTTCGCATATATCGCTACTGCTATTATGTGGATTATTTCAGATGCGGTCGCACCTATCATATGTGCTCCTAAAATTTTGCCATCGCTTTCATCTGTAAATATTTCCAAAAATCCTTCTGTGTCTCCCTGTGCGACCGCTCTACCATTTGCAAGATAAAAAGTTTTATAAATTTTCGCATTCTTTTCTTCTGCCTGTTTTTTAGTTATACCAATACTCGCAACTTCAGGCCAAGTATAAATCACTTTTGGAATATTATATCGACTATAATCTGCCTTTTCACCCATAATGACCCTTGCACAAACTTTACCTTGTTTCGACGCCGCATGTGCCAATTGATGTAATCCATTCACATCACCAATTGCATAAATATTATCTTTTGCCAATAAAGTTTTCGTATCTACCTCAATGCCTTTGCTTGAATATTTTATCCCTGCTTTTTCTAATCCTAAATCTTTTAGTTCACAGGTTCTACCAACACATACTAAAACTTGTTCTGATTTCAAAACTTCGCCATTTGAAAGTGTGATTGTTTTTGTATCACCTTCAAATTTTATATCTTCAGCTTTTGTTTTTAGATGAAATTTTATACCCCGTTTTTCAAGCAATCTTTTTAATTGAGTAGATACTGCTGGGTCTTCGAAAGGTAAAATTGTGTCCAACATTTCGACCACATTTACTTCAACACCCACTGCATTAAATAGACATGCAAACTCAACACCGATAACACCACCACCGACGATAGTTATGCTTTTTGGTAAAACTTCTAAATCAAAAACTGATTTATTATCTAATAATTTATCTTTATGTTCTGCTAGTTCTGACGGATAAAACGCCTCCGTGCCAGTGGCGATTACAATATCATCAAACTTGAATTTTTCGCCATTAACTTCAAGCTCGTTTTTTGAAATAAATCTCGCTTCGCCTTCAATAAAATTCAAATCTTTTGATTTAAAAACACTTTTCAAACCCAGTTGAAGTTTTTTAACAGCCGTATCTTTTTTTTGTTTTATTTTTTGCCAATCTGGTTTAACATCACAATATTTTTTCGCAATTTCAAATTTATGAGAAGCATCTAAATAGGATTTTGATGGAATACAACCCCAATTCAAACACACTCCACCTGGCTGATTTTTCTCAATTAATGTAACATCAGCACCAAGTGATTTCAACTTGAATGCACAAGGGTATCCTGCTGGTCCACTACCTATTACAGCTACTTTTTTAGACATTTACAAATATCCTCGTCGTGATATAGATTTAATAAAATCAAAAAGGTTATAATATATAAGGATAACAAAAAAAGAGGAAAAAGACTATAATAAAAATATGAAACCTAAACCAAGCTATATAGGGCACAGAAAACGACTTAAAAGCAGATTATCAAAATCTGGACTGGATTCTTTTGAGCCACATGAAGTGTTGGAAATAATTTTGACATTTGTTATACCAAGAAAAGACACAAAGCCAATTGCGTGGGATTTAATCCAAAAATTCGGCTCGATTTCTAATGTACTGGACGCTAAAGAACATGATTTGAGATCTATCAAAGGCATAGGCGATATAGCCGCCGAATTTTTGGTCTTGATGAGACAGGTCATAAAAAGATATTTCTATGAGGAACTCAAAACCCGAGGTTCATTAAAAACTCCACAAGACGCTGCAGCATATTGTCGAGCAAGTTTGGAAGGTGAAAAAGATGAAATTTTTGAAGTGATATATTTGACAACAAGAAATACAATTATCAAAAGTGAACGAGTAGCCATTGGCACAATTGATAGAGCATCCGTTTCGCCGAGAAAAATTGTGGAAAATGCCTTGCGACACAAAGCGGCAGGTTTGATTTTTGTACATAATCATCCATCGGGTGATCCTAGTCCGTCGGATGAGGATATCCAAATTACCAAAGAAATTTCTGATGCTGCAAAAGTACTTGGGATAACCGTTCACGATCATATAATCGTCGGCAAAGGCAGTTATTACAGTTTAAGAGCTAACGGTTATATCAAGAAAAACTAGCGGTGAGTCGCCACTGACATTTTTCGCTTCGCTTTTTAGTTAGTCGTTTCTACGAAACTCAATTTATAACAAAGCTTTAATTTTTTTTACGAGAGTTCTGTGCTGAATTTTCGTTTTCTTTTCGACGACTAGTAGATGCAAAGCAACGAGCGTAGCGAGTGTGTCTACTTTAGGAGAAAAAAAACGAAAATTCAGCCAGAAGGCGAAGTAAAAAAAGTGGTTGGGACAGGATTCGAACCTGTGTAGGGCGTAGCCCGACGGTTTTACA
>CAYPLD010000009.1:0-19158 GCA_964411485.1 uncultured Elusimicrobiaceae bacterium
GGAGAAAAAAAACAAAAATTCAGCCAAAAGACGAAGTTACAGCTTTTTAGAAACTATTATTTGATTATTATCGTTGAAGTATTTCATATACTCATTCATCAACGCTTGCTGTTTGACTTTTCTCATCAAACCAGCAGTTTCTTCCAACTTGTCCGACGGCATATTCTTTCCATTTTGAACTCTGTAAAAAGTCTTTGCCTCGCGTGGTGTCACAACCGATACACTCTCCAACAAATTATTGAAATCTAACGATAATTTATACTTTTTAATATTGTTCTCAAATTCTTGCACGTTCATTCTGAAAACATTATTCACAGCCCATTCGTAAGCCCTCTTATCAAACTTACCGTCTTTGTCGTTAAACATTGCAGAATTTTGTATATCATATCCGATTTCAGCATTGGAAACACCTATACCATATTCAAGTGCGGAAATATATAAAATCTCATTATTGATAAGCCCTTGAAGTACTCTTTGACGAATCATATTAATAATTTCCTCGTTTACCTCAACTCCCATTTCATGATAACTTTGTATAGCTTTATCATAAGCCATAGAATAATCTTTATAAGATATTTTATTTTTTCCGACTTTAGCAACAGCATCGCCCATAGACATGGTTCTCACACCAGAAATACCCATAAAACCAATACTGGCTACAAATACTACTACTATGGATATAATCAAAGCTCTTCTATATTTTCTTAATAGGGATATCATATTAGATTACTCCTCTGTTTTCTCTTCTTCGTCTTGTTCTTCTGGCATTTCTTCGTCTTCTTTTCCGACTACTCTGAAATTACCATTAACAACTGCACCTTCTTCTATTATGATTCTTTTTGTGCTCACATCACCTTCTATATTAGCTTCGGATAAAATCTCAACATGATCCGCACAAGTATTACCTTTAATAAAACCAGCAATTATTACTTTATCGGCTGATACATCGCCTTTAACTTTTCCGCCCGGTGCTATTATTACAGTCCTTGCATTGTCTATTGCACCTTCTAAAGTGCCTTCAATTCTCACTGATGCCTTTATATCCAATGTGCCTTGAAATGAACTATCCGCACTAATTAAAGATATATTTTCGTCATCAAATTCTTCTTTTTTCAAAAATGCCATATTAACTCTACCTCCTGAATGTCCTATATAAGACATTAAACTAAAATTTTGACCTTATTAAAAGTTTATTTGAAATATTTCTTTGAATTTACTGGTTTCCCGTCTTTCCATACCTCGTAATGCAAGTGAACACCAGTAGATCGTCCCGTAGTTCCCATAGTCGCTATTATATCCCCTCTTTTGACCACATCACCCGGCTTCACCTTAATCTCCGTAACATGACCATATAAAGTCGAATAACCATAACCATGATCTACTAAAATCGCCTGACCCAATGTTTCCGCCCAGCCATTGTCTCGGACTATCCCATCAGCCGTTACTTTTATCGGTTCACCCGGTTTGCCGGTGATATCCGTACCATAATGAAACGAATGTCGTCTGCGTGTCACAGGGTGGACTCTATATCCAAACGATGATGTTATCCGTCCGCCAGATACTGGTCTGATAGATGGCTTTGAGTAACTTATATTTTTTCTATTCGCTATATGCCAAGCAATCGCTTGATAACCAACGAATCGTTCTTTAGTAGATTCTTTTATATGTTTTAAGTTATCTGCAAACGCTTTTTCGTCAATTTCACTAGCTGACTGTTTTTTGACGGTATCATATTCTATATTTTTTGCTTCCATTCCGCTTTTTATACCGCCGGGTAAGTTTGTATATTTGCCTTTTTCCATACCAAGCATTTGACGAAATTCTTTCTCCGTCTTCTTTGCCATTTCGACATATTGTCTGGTTTCTTTTATTTCGTCTGCGATAAGAGCAAATTTTGTTTTGAGAATTTCGTTGTCTGCTTTGACGGTATTATAATCCAAATATTTTGTTGCTACTGTTATTGCAAAAATCGTAAGACCTAACCATGCTAGTATAAAAAGTATCAGGAAAGCACCGGACACCTTAAATTTCACGCCATCTGATGCTGTACGTGAAACTAGCATTACGTCTATTTTTTTGTTGTAGTTTTTTCTGATGAGTTCAAAAATCTTCATTATTGTTATTTTAGCAAATTATACTCTAGACATAAAACTCCTAATATTAGATAATATAAGTATGAAAAGAATATTTACACTAACCATAATCCTATTTATAACGATTTTCGCGTTTAACTCTTGTACGAAAAAAGAGCAAGGTTCTGTCAAAGTTGAAGATTTTTCTTTGACTCTTATTGACGAGGGAAGTTGGACGCTTTCAGATTATAAGAACAAACCTGTGATGCTAGCTTTTATGGCACCACATTGTCCGTATTGTAAGATATCGACTGCTATGGTGAATAAAGTTTATAAGGATTTTTCTAAAAAGGGTCTTGAAGTTATAATGATTTTTAGTAATTCTGATTTGGAAGAAGTACAAGAATTTGTGAATAATTCTAAAATAAAAAATAAAGTTTCTTATAATTCGAAAGATGTCGCACGACAATTCAAAATTCGAGGATATCCATACTTCTTTTTATTAAACAATCAGCATATTGTACATGAATATTGGATAGGGTATCATGAAAGCTACGACGACGAAATCTTCACAGAAATAAATACAATCTTATAAAATGAAATCAAAAATAGCACAAGAAAAATTTGAAAAAGGGTATCGTTGTTCAGAAGCGATACTTTGCACTTATGCCGAGCAATTTGGTTTAGATGAAAATATTGCGATGAAGATTGCGTGTGGACTTGGTGGTGGATTTGGCAAGAACGGAGATTTGTGTGGTTGTGTGACTGCATCGGTACTTGTTATTGGTTTGAAATTCGGACGAACAAATCCAGAGAATATAACAGCGAAAAATCTGACTGATGATAAAGTTAAAGAGTTTTTGACAAAATTTGAAGCTGAAAAAAAACACTTAAAATGTAAAGATTTGATTGGTTATGATGTAAGTGGCAAAGAAGGATTTGACTCTGCCACTGATGCAGGAGTTTTTAAAGAAATTTGTCCTTGTCTATTAGAAACTTCCGTTAAAATATTAGATGAAATAATAAAATAAATAATTTTCTTTTATAAAAAACCCCAAAGCCACATGGCTAGGGGTTTTTTGTATAAACTTTTAATTTTATTTCTTTAATCCTTTAATAGCTTACCACACCTATAAAGCTTATTATCATGAATATAAACAACAGTATTAATAATTCACATAACACCAGAACTGGAAGATATGTTTTGTTTTTTTTGAAAAATCCTAAAATTAAAGATGTTAAGAAATACAATAAAAAATAACTTGCTAATATAAGACCAAAAAGAAAAATTTTCTCTATAAGTTCAAGATCCATATAAACCAGAAAAGCTATACCAAATACTACAAACCCTAAAAATAAAGTTAATATTCTGGATACCATTAAATTTGATTCCCATTTTTTATATTTGGATAATAATAAAATAAAAACCAACGATAAGATAAATAGTAAAAACAATACAATAAACATAAATTCCTCCCTAATAATTCAGTATAATACTGCAAACAATATTCTAGAAAATATACCCTGTTTATCAAATGTCGCAAAAGCTAAAAAAGAGCCGCTTAAGCTTTATTAAAAGCTTATTTCAAATCCTCCGCTGTAATTTTTTCTTCTGCTATATCACAGGAAAAATACCATGTTTTTTTAATTTCTTCCCAAGATAAATCGTATTTCTTTTCAAGGTAATATGGAATCTTTTTGTAAAGATATTTTTCTGCATCTTCTAAAATACCAGGTTTTAAATCAAAATAGTTATATTCTCCTATTTTGCCAACTGGATACACAATATCTAAAATATCTATTTCTTCCTTTTGGTTTTCAGCATCGTGATAATCGTAATTTTTAAATATCTCATATTTTTTCATTCTTTCTAACATTTCTGGGACTTGTGCCATTTTACCACAAGCATAAACACTAGACACACTAGCTAGTTGTTTTCTTTTAAATAATAAATCAGTATTTTTAAATATATTTCCTTTGGGTTCCTTAAATAATATTTTATCCTGTATCATTCCTTGAAAATAATTTGAATAAAGATCAACTATTTTTTCGAAATCATTTCTTTCTATTAATGAGTTTCCAAAAGAAAAAACATTTTTATCGTCATATTCCTTATACCATTTATTATATTCTAGATAATTATAAAATTTTTGTATTCCTATAATATTTACCATAAGGGTTCCGTATGTCTGGGCATCAGCTTCTTTAATAATAGTATCTATAAGAAGAGATAAAAGATCATATTTACAAACATTTTGCCCATCTTCAATAGTCATTGGTTGTTGAGCATGTCTTATTTCGTGAAACAAAGTGGAAGGACTATCATATTTTAGTGACATTGCTATTTCTCTATGTTGTTCAGAAATAGTTCTGCATTGTCCTTTTAATTGTGTCAAATCCTCCCAATGAATTTCAACATATTTATTTGAGAGATTGTTAAGAGTTTCTTCCCATAACCAACCACCATAGTTATTTGCTAAACAAAGAGGTTTTTTTATTTCTATATCGACATTAAAACCAGCAGCTGAAAAACTATTAGTATTTATATGAAAACCCTCCTGTTCTGGATTGTAGTTTTCATTATATATATCTTCACAAACATACGAAAAAACTTCTTTCTCCGCAAAGGATAAAAGAGATATGGATAAGAATAAAAAAATCAACAATGTTTTTTTCATACAAAAATTATAGCAAATCTAACCTACGAAAGACGAAGTTCAAGCACTCGGCGTTCCGCCGATGCCTGCTACATCTCCCATAGCTTGTGCCGCCATCTGATGTGAATCTGAAACTGCCTTATTAAATGTATCTTTCAAATCTTGTTCCAATTTTTCGTTTTCAATGTCTTTAATATCACCAATAATTTTAACTTCTTGTACTTGTTGCGATCCAGAAATGGTTATTTCAAATAATCCCAAAGGACTATTTGCTTTTATTACCATAGCATCCAATCGTTTTTTTACTTCACTCATTTGACTCTTCAAAGCCATTAAATCTTTCAATTTTCCAATCATAATTAATCTCCTATAAGTTTATTTTATAAAATTATTTGCCCACCTGTTCGTAAAAATATTATTCTGCATTCAATTTTCTTGCCTTTGAATATTTTTTCGCCCGCTTTCTTATACAAATCCATTTGTGGCTTGTATTTTTCCGTTTCCTGATGTTTGTCAGACTTGTAATCAGCTAAAATTATTTTGCCATTATCCTCGAAAATCAAATCTATCACACCATTTACCACTTTGTTTTCGTTTACAAACGAAAATGGCATTTCTTTCGCTAATATCTTTGCGGTTTTTAAATTTTGATATGTTTCTGTTTTTGAAAATTCACTTAAAATATCAAAACTATCTTTTATTTCTTTACTTTTTTCCGAAATTTCAAAATTTAAAAACCGCATTGCTTGATACACATCAGCAATTTTTATTTCGTCTTTGAAATTTGCAAGTTCCATCACCTTATGACAAATCTCACCAATTGTTTTTGCACTTTCTTGATAAATATTTTCTTGTTTAATATATTCCTCATCTTCGTCAATAAGAGAACTTGGGGCAATAATATTTTTCTGCTCTTTAATATCATCATATTTCTTCTTTCTTTTATTCCAAATTTTTTGCCAACTAATGATATCCAACTCATTTTCCGAACTAGAAGATACAACTTGGGTTTTATAAATAAAATTCTGTGGCTCATCAAACTTAAAATAATTCACACTTGCTTGATAATCGCCAAATTTAATTTTTTCTGGCTTATTTTCTTTTGTCGGATAAGATTTAGCTCGACATAATATTTCACTCAAACTTCCAATACTAGAATCAACGTTCCCGACCAAAACAAGACGATTTTTTGCACGAGTTAATGCCACATACAATATCCTTATTTCCTCGAGCGAACGATGTTTTTTATCCAATTGTTCAAGATACGCCAAGTTCGTATCTTTCAATCCACCAACTCGAATTCCATGCATATTTTCAGACCAAGAATATAGATGCGACGGCTGTTTTTCATAAGTCTGTTTATCCTCTTTACTTATATCAGCCATAATCACAATCGGAAATTCTAAACCTTTGGCTTTATGGATAGTCAAAATGTTCACAGCATTTATTCCTTCATCAGAAAGTGGACTCTCCCCCTCTTTTTGTTCTTGTGTAAATTGTTCTAACATCAAAATAAATTTAGAGAGCGTCAAATTTTGTCGCTCCGACAAATTTGACGCAATATCAAAAAATTTAAAAATATTTGATAGAGTTTGTTCGGTATTATAAGCACGAGTTGAAAGTTCCATAAAATAAGTTTCGTAAAATATTTTAGTTATCAATTCTTTCAAACTAACACGTCCGACCAAATTATTAAATTTGATAAGCAACGCATAAAACTTTTGTAATTTTTTGTGATTCGATGGCACTTTTGACAAATAATTTAATAAATTTTCTTGCTCGAATTTATACAATTCCTCGTCGGAAAATCCACCAAACGGCGATCTCAAAATACCAGCTAATGAGATTTTATCAAACGGATTATTTATTGTTCGTAAAATATTTATCAAATCATTAATTTCTTGAGATTTGTAAAAACTTTTATCCTCTTGAACAACATAATTTATGTCATAACGTTTTAGTGCGTCCAAATAAATGTAGGATTCAGTTTGAGCTCTAAATAAAATCGCAATATCTTTTAGCGAAATATTTTTTTTATTTTTGTTTATCCAAATTGCAATTTGTTCCGCTTGATTATGACGCAAATCTTGCATTTTAATTTTTTTATCTTCATTATCTATCACCAAAAACTCGACACTTTTACTATCACTCTTCGCATCAGGATTAGCGAATATATCCTCGTATTGTGGCTGATAACCATTTTCTCTTTTCATCACCTGCGATGCTATTTTGTTTGCCGTTTCGACTATCTCAACATTACTTCTAAAATTTGTTTGTAGCAGACATTTCTGCGAACCTTGTTTTTCCATATTAGCTGTAAAAAAATCGTATGCAGAAATGTCTGCACCCCTAAAACGATAAATACTTTGTTTCGGATCTCCAACAATAAACAATTTCCCATTTTCTAATTTTGTTTTTTCACAATGTGTTGCAAAATTATTTTTCTGTTCCGCTAAAAACATTAAAAGTTCACCTTGGATTGGATCAGTATCCTGAAATTCATCTATTAAAATCGCTTTGAATTTTTCTTTCAACTCTGTTCTCACTTGTCTATTTTGTTTGATTAAATTTCGGGCTTTTATTAATAAATCGTCGAAGGATAGCAACTCTTTTTGTAAAATTTCCACTTTGAATTTATCACAAAGTGGTTTTATCAATTCAAATATATCTTTTATCAACTTCTGATTCTTTTGATTAATGTTAATTGCAAAATTTATGATGTCGCGAGCATCATTATAATCTTGTTTTTCAATAGATTTTATAGGATTTTTTGATATGGTTTCCAAATTACCATCATCTTGAATACCATCTAAAACTTCTTTGGCATTTTTCAGCTTCTCAATAACTTTACCTTTTGCTTTATCCTCGTATCTTGAGACGATTTCTTCTGCTTTTTTCGATTTAGTTTTGCATAATTTTTCAATAAATTCTATATGAGATGATGGATTATAATCTTCCAACTTACTGGTACTCAAAAGCCGTGCAGTTTTTTTTATTTCTTTCAAATCTATCTGTTTTAGAACATTTATCCATTGTTTGCTGTTCGTGGAATTTTCTGTCAACTCTATATTCAAAAACTTGTTCCAGCTTTTATCAAATTCAAAATTTTTCAAACTACCATCATCTATTTCTGATATTGGCGAAATACCACTTTGCAGAGAATAATTTTTCAAAATATAGCTACAAAAACTATGTATTGTGCTTATTTGAGCTCTATCCAACATTTCCAAAGATTTTTTCGCACGATCAATTATATCCTCTGGTTTTTGGCTAAATTTATCCATCAAAATACTTATTATTTCATTTTTCATATCTGATTTTGTTGAAAGTATAAAAATTATATTTTGAAGTTCTTGTGCAAGTCGGATTTTCATTTCCGCTGCTGCCTTTTCAGTAAAAGTTAATGCGACTATTTGTGTGATATCAATTTCATTATTTTTCAAAAGCAAAACAGCCAATCGAGATACAAGTAAAGTCGTTTTACCAGTTCCAGCACCAGCTTCAACGATGATGTTTTTTGAAAACTCCGTTTTACAAATTTCTCTAAATTTTTTATCTTTAAGTTCCATTATTCTTTATATCCTTCCAATTGTTTGAATATCAGACTCTTTCTGCTTCTTGCTAATGTCGCACTCGAATTTTTTCTACATATCGACGAAAAATCACAATATCGACATGCCAATGACGGCGTTATAAAAAACTTACCTTCTTTGACATATTCCAAAAGCAAACTTAAATAATTTTTTATTTTATCCTGCAAAATTGTGTAAATATCAGCAGTGAATTTTTGTTTGAAAATACCTTTTTCAATATTTAGAAAATTAGCTTCAACAAATTTATATTCTTCTTCCAAAACACGTTCACAAAGATCTTTATAAATCACTGGTTGTAAAATATTGTTCTTGAAAATGTTTGTCATCGATCCCTTTTGAGATTTTTTATAATCAATAATCTTAAATTCTTTTGTATCTTTATTTATGTCTACTCTGTCGACGATACCACGATAATTTATATCTTTCAATAATTTACTTTCACCGAAAACATCTAATTCAAATTGATCTGGTAAAAATCCAGTATCTTTAAAATTTTTCTCAATATCTTCTTTCACAAAATTTTTGATATTATCTTCCATTTTGCTCGCCATTGCTTGCCATAAAACAGGATATAGTCCAAACTTTTTAGCAATATCTTTTGATAAAACTTCATCAATATGTTTTTGTAATATCGACGAGTATTTATTGCTCAAAAGTTCGTCCCAAAGATTTTTCGTAGAAATTTCTTCATAAAATTTATTCAAAATAAGATGATACAATGTACCCGTTTCTTTTGGTGCAATTTCATCTTTTTGTAAAACATCGTCCATTTTTAGATTCAATATTCTATCCATAAAAAATTTCATTGGACATGTCGAAATCTCTTGGATAGCACTCGCACTAAAACCTTTTGTATTTATTTTGTCAAAAGTTTTTGACATATCATTAATTTGACCGTCATATTTCGATAATGGTGAAAAATATTCACTAATTTCTAAACTTAACCCTAATTTTTCTTTGAAATTATCGTCTAAAACACCTAATTCTTTGAATTTTTGTTTTGCATTTAATATTGTCGAAGATTTTAAGCAAATTTCCTTTTTATTTAATAAATTTTTGTTATAAAAATCATATTTTTCTAAATTTCTACGTGGAATTTTTATTGTTTTTTCTTGTAAATCAATATCATGTTTTCTAGCAAGTTCTAATAAATAAGTGCTATATGTCAGACTTTTTCCGTCGATATCAGAACGTTGATAAACGCAAACTAATTTCTCTAAAGCAGAAGTTGAAAATTCGAAAAGTAATTTTTCTTCAAGATATCTATCCAACTTTTCTGTAATCCAAAAACCTTGAGCATCACGAAGCGAACGACGATATTTATCTTGCAAAAACGGATCCTCTTTAACAAGTGGAGGAAAATTCTTTTCATTCAAACCAAGTAAAATAACTGCCTTAAATTGCATTCCCCTCGCACTTAAAACATCCAAAACATTCACCCCTCCATCACAAGAGGATACAAACGATATTTGTGTGTTTTTTAGACGATATTCTAGCTCATCTAAAAACTCATTTTCTTTACTTTCTTTGCGGATTTTGTTGTAGTTTTTAATTTCTGTTAAAGAAGTTTCAATCTTTTGCCAAATCTCATGTTCACTTTGCGAAAAAACTTCGAAATCGATATTATCTTTCAAAATATTCAAAGTTTTTTCGCTCAAATTTTCCCAAGTATCTTTTTTATCTAAACTCGCAAGATTTTTTGTTAAATTTTTTAACCAAATTGTAAAATCTTTGTCTTCAGTATTTTTTACATACTTTTTTTTGTGTTTGAAATAACTGCTTTGTATAATCGATAAAATATCATCATCGTCTAGTCTTAAAATACTTAAAACAAAAATGGCGAGTGGATGTAACGCTAGACTTTCTTTGATTGTGCAGTTTATTGGTATTTTATTTTGCGAAAAAGTGGTAAAAATGTCATTTTTATATTGTTCTAAATTGCGAGCCATTACGACGATATCTTCGAATTTATAATTTTTGGTTTCGACCAGCTCTAAAACTTTCTTACATGCACTATTGATTTCATCTTTTGAACCAGAAACATTTAATATTTCTACTTGTTTTTTTGTTTCATCACGTGAAAGTTGCTGTGTTTTTTTCGCTTTTGATAAAACATTCGAATTAAAAACTTTTTCACAAAATTTATACGATAAATCATTTTCGACATACGGGAAAAACACAACACTTGAAAAATTATCTATGATCTTTGAATATCCATCTAACTGAAGACCGGTAAAATCGTAAAAACCATAAAAAATTATCTTTTCAAAACTTTGTAAATATTTGGATTCAGGAATATGCGTCAAAATATCTTCAAAAAATTGTTTGTAAGAACGAAATCCATCAAGATTGCCCGTCTTTTCAATATAACCCGAATATATTTGATTAATCCAAAGCATATAGTTATTATCCTCTTTGCTACCAAATAAACCCTCCTTTGCATAATCCTGTACAGTTTGAGGTAAAACTCCACCATCTATCATATCCCGAACGGTCGCCTTTATCCCCTGCGAAAAGCCCTTTACATTCGATTGTTTGAAATTTTCTGACGTTAAAATCTCTTTTACTATAAAATCCTGCAAGTTTTTATCTTTTAATAATGGTTTTTTATCCAGTCCGAGCTCTTTATCAACCGCAAAAAACAAACCTGATAAATTTGTGAAAAATACATTGCTGATAACTTCACATTCACAAGCAAGTTTTCGACGTAAATAACTACCCAATCGACCCGATGGTGTTATCACCAAAAATTTATCTAATGGGTTTGTTTTTTGCGATTTAATATATTGCAAAAATTCTAGTTCGAGGGACTTAAAGTTTCCGTAAAAAAGTTCCATACAAGTTCTCTACAAAATGATATTATATCTTATAGTTTAGCAAATCAAGGAGATAGAACAATGAATGAAAATAACATGAAAAGGATAATGAGTAATAAAAGTATCTTAATAGTACCAATAATTATTTTTGTGCTAGTAATTTTAACCAAACCACTATCGGATTTTTACGTATCGTGGTTATGGTTTGCAAGTGAAGGATTTTTATCCGTTTTTACTAAAAGCATATTAGCGAAAATATCGTTAGGAGTGATATTTTTTACAACATCTTTCCTAATCTTATATCTCAATTTACATTTCTTGAAAAAATTCAGAAAAACTGATGCAAAAGTAATCCAAAATGACATTCTTAATTTCGACGGAAAAGATCAAGCATTTACAATGATAAACAAAGTAATCATCTGGATTATTTTTTTCGTATCGATATCGACGGCAATGCAAGGTGCTAGCCATTGGAATAGCATTCTAGCATTTTTCAATCAAATTCCTTTCGGTGTAGCAGATCCGATATTCAGCAAAGACATCGCTTTCTATGTATTTACCTTGCCTGTATTAAATCTAATAAGTCTATGGCTGGGCGGAATTATAGTTTTCGCAGTGTTGATAACTCTAACTTATTACATTTTCTGTGGAAATTTACAATATAATCCCGGCGTCGAAACTTATATGCCACGAAAACCAAAGATACATCTATTCATATTATTGTCATTATTTTTCTGGCAAAAAGGTTTCGCATATTTTATCAAAAAATTCACATTTTTATTCAAATCACAACAAGGTTATATTGAGGGAGTATCGTATACTATCGACAAAATCACCATTCCTGCTTATACCCTAATGTTTAGTATCGCAATTGTTATTGGGATTATGTGTCTATTTTATGCGTTCAAAGACAGCAAAAACGATTACAAAGTTCCAGTATTAGGTTTTATCGCAATCATTGTGATAGGTTTATTCGGTACGAGCTTTTTGCCGTCGATAGTTCAGAGTATAAAAGTGAGACCAAATGAAATAACGCTCGAAACACCTTATATCGAAAATAATATCACGCTAACTCGAAAGGCATTCAATGTCGATAATATTCAGGCAAAGAATTTTATGCCAAAAGAGAATCTTGTTTTGAGAGATATCAACAGAAATAAAGCAACACTGGATAATGTAAGATTGTGGGATTATAAACCTTTGCTTGCAACATTTTCACAGCTTCAAGATATCAGAACTTATTATTCGCTTTACGATGTCGACAATGATAGATACACAGTTGATGGTCAGTATCGTCAGGTAATGATAAGTGCAAGAGAGCTAAATTATTCTCGAATACCGAACAAAACATGGGTGAACGAAAAGCAATTATATACTCATGGTTACGGACTTGTAATGGGTTTTGTGAACGAATTTACACCTGAAGGTTTACCGGACTTAAAAGTAAAAAATATTCCGCCAACAAGCTACAAAAATCTAAAAGTTGATACTCCACAAATCTATTTTGGTGAATTATCCAGTGATTATGTCGCAGTAAACACAAAGTTAGAAGCATTGGATTATCCATCAGGCAACAAAAATATTTCCGCAGAATATAAAGGGACTGGTGGGATAGAAGCAAAAAGTTTATTCAGAAAATTAGTATTTGCGGTGAAATATCAGAATTTCAAAATATTATTTTCTACTGATATTACAGCATCGAGTAGATTTTTGATTAATCGAAATATCAAACAACGTGTGAAAGCAATAGCACCATTTTTGACTTATGATCAAGATCCTTACATCGTGTTGTCAGAGGGTAAAATTTACTGGATTATCGACGCATTTACAACTAGTAAGAGTTATCCATATTCGACAGCCGTAAAGCTTGATAACAAAAAAATAAATTATATAAGAAACTCCGTAAAAATAATAGTTGACGCATATAATGGAACGATGCAATTTTATGTTAATGATGAAAACGATCCGATTGTAAAAACTTATGCAAAAATATTTCCAAAACTTTTCAAACCTTTGAATGAAATGAATACAGATTTGAGATCGCATTTAAGATATCCACAAACATTGTTCTCTGTTCAAGCGGCGATATATCAAAAGTATCATATGCAAGACGCACAAGTATTTTACAATCAGGAAGATTTATGGACTATTCCTCGACAAATAATGGACGGCAAACAAATTCCGATGGTTCCATATTATACGATTATGAAATTTCCTGATAGCAAAAAAGAGGAATACATTTTGATGTTGCCTTATACTCCATCGCAAAAAGATAATATGATTGCGTGGATGGCGGCACGAAGTGATGCACCAAATGTCGGACAATTATTGGTATATCAATTTCCAAAAGAAAAGTTGATTTATGGTCCAATGCAGATTGAAGCAAGGATAGATCAAGACCCTATTATCTCACAGCAATTTAAGTTGTGGGAACGTCAAGGTTCGAGGATAATCCGCGGAAGTTTGATGGTGATACCAGTAAAAGATTCGTTGTTATATATCGAACCTATTTACTTGCAAGCAGAAATTTCAAAGATACCAGAGTTGCGTAGAATTATCGTTGCTTATGGTGAAAAAATCGCAATGGAAAAATCTTTGGACGAGGCTTTAATAAGAGTAATCACTGGTTCAAAAAGTAATTTAGCAACCAATGGTTTTGATTTTAAGGAAACTCGAGCGAAGCAAAAAGCAACATCAAAAAGAGCGTTGGATTTATTTAATAAAGCACAACAGCAAATGCGAAATGGTGACTATGCAGGTTATGGTGAAACGATAAAAGAATTATCAAAAGAGTTGAACGAACTTGCAGGTGCAAACGCAGGAGAATAATTTGTCATTGCGAAGAATTTTTTCTTGTCATTCCGTGCTTGACCTTGTCATTCCGTGCTTGACCTTGTCATTCCGTGCTTGACACGGAATCTAGGATAAAATAAGAAAAAATTGCTGTGGCAATCTCGATTTTTTCTCCCTTTTTCAAAAGGGAGATGTCCGAAGGACAGAGGGATTTATTTGTCATTGCGAAGCAAATTCGCACGTGCGAATTTGCTGTGGCAATCTCATTAGATAGGAGAATCCGTGGATATAATTCAAGCAATTGTTTTAGGATTAGTTCAAAGTTTAGGCGAATTTTTACCGATATCCAGTTCGGCACATTTAGTTTTGATGCCTTATGTTGTCGGCTGGGAATATCAGGGCTTGAGCTATGACGTTTTATTGCATTTTGCCACTTTGCTCGCAGTAGTTGGATATTTTTATAAAGACTGGCTAAAGATTATCAAAGATGGATTTACCCAACCAACAACGCAAAGTGGCAAAATGCTGTGGCTCCTTGTAGTCGCCACTATCCCCGGAGCGTTAGCAGGATATTTTTTACACGACATGGCAGAAAGCGTGTTTAGAAATCCATTGATGATATCAATCTGCTTGATGTTTTTCGCATTAGTATTATTTTTAGCTGATAGAAAGTTGGGTAAAAACAAATCAAACTTCTTGACATTAAAAACTGCTCTAATAATCGGGCTAGCCCAAGCGTTAGCGATAATGCCGGGAGTATCTCGTTCGGGGATAACGATTACGGCTTGTTTGATGTTAGGTTTTGCACGACCACAATCGGCTAGGATATCGTTTTTATTATCGGCACCGATAATTTTTGGTGCTACAATTTTTGAATTGAGGAATTTTCAGTTCACAGAACTTACAATGCCAATGATTATCGGCTTTTTGACAGCATTGGTGATGGGATTTTTAGCAATAAAGTTTTTGATGCATTTCGTAAAGACCAATAACTTCAACATATTCGTAATATACCGAATAATTCTGGGTATCTCAATAATATTATTTTATTTTAGATAATTATAATTTTTTATTCTCCACTAATTCCACTGCCACATTGCTTGAATCTAATTTATGCGAAGCAGGTGAAAGAAGTCCTAAAAATGGAACTATCAATAAAAAACCACCAATAAGATCTAATGTTCCTGTTGTACTCCATCGAGTATCTACATTGTAGTAAGCAGGATAATACCCCTCCCGCCTAGCCATAACTTGAACATTTTTATTTTTCTTTACCCTTGTTTCAATATTACCTACTCCGACTCGTTGTCCGTTTATAAAAATTTCTGCATCTGGAACATTGGACATAACTGTTAAGTCTTGTTTTGAACTAGAAAAAAGCGAACAACCACTTAATAAAATAATCGATAACAATACACTCATTAATTTTGTCATTATACTTATCATAATTAACTCTCCTCATTCTACTCTAATTTAATATTCACTATTAACCCTCATTCCTTATAAGGAACAAAAGTCAATTATATTATAGCATAAGTTCCTATATAGGAACTTGAGATATTAAGGTTTTTGATAATTTTTAGTTATACCATTAGAGGACTATTATGATAAAACACAAACCAGAATTAAAAAAATTAGCTAAAAAAATAAAAAGATTAAGAAAAGAAAAAAAGCTAACATTAGAAAAATTAGCTTATTACAATAACATCGCCAAGGGAGGATTATCAGAAATAGAAAGTTGTAAAAGAAGTCCTACCTTAAAAACTTTGATTAAAATAGCAAACGGATTAGAGTGTAGCATAAAAGATTTATTCGATGATTAGTTTTTTTTACTAATCACTCCCCCCTCAATATTTAAGAACAAATAAATTAAAAATTAACAAAAACACCCCTCGTTCCTTATAAGGAACGAGGGGTTATTATAAACAATTCTCTTATTTTTATTTCTTAAATAATAACATTGCTTGGAGTTTGGTTTTAATTTTGCCACGCCATTGTAGTTCGCAGATTTTTTCCATCGCTTCTGATATTTGTCTACCTTTCAATCCTAACTTCTTTGCATCAGCACCGCTCAATAAACATTTACTCAATGCAATTGACGAAATTTTTGGGTTCAATGCCCGCAATACTTCTTTTTGACAACCAGTCAGTTCAAATAACGGCGATTTCTTATGTTTATGCAGTTTATACGCACCAAAAATTTCGTTGAAATATTCTCGAGGAAGCTCTAAATCTCTCAAAAATTCTTCTCCCCCCACTTTGAACTCACAAACCATAATCGCTAACCGATTATATTCGCATTCAACCTGCATCATTGCTTTTGAAAATTTTAATTCTTTATGCAAAAATTTATTGACTTTATATTTCGCCATCAACTTAAAAATCTTTTTAATCTCTTTTTCTTGTAAAATTTTCAAAAGCTCTGTCGCAACTCGCTTTTTGGATAAATATTGTAAATACCCTTTATTAACCGCAGAAATCAATAACTTTTCGGTAGATTTTTCTAACTTCCAATTAAATCGTCCAGCAAATCTCAATGCACGGAAAACTCTTGTTGGGTCATCTTGAAAACTTTTATCATGTAAAATTTTTATCTGCTTTTTATCTATCGATTGATGTGCCAAAAATGGATCAAAACTAATGCCAAAAGTTTCGGGCGAGATACTTAAAGCCCATGTATTACAGCTAAAATCTCGTCGAAACAAGTCATCAGTGATATTAGAAGCCGAAACTTTTGGCAAGCTCGCTGGCTTCAAATAAACCTCTTTTCTAGCTCGGACAAAATCCAACTTTAGACCATTCTTAAAATCAGCTCGAAAAGTACCGAACTTATCAAACTTGGTTATCTTACAGCCAAATTTTGCTTGGCAAAATTTGGCAAGCTTCCCGACATTACCTTCAACAGTAATATCAATATCATTGGTATCAATTTTTAAGTACCAATCTCGCACGGCACCACCAACGACCCACGCCTTGATTTTATTTTTTTCAGCAAATCTACCGATAGATTCTAAAATTATTTTATATTTCTTTGGTATTTTCATAAAATTCTACGTACGTGTTATGAGTTTCAAAATCGCAAAACCAATTCCGACAAAACTTTCACCACCAAGCAAGCCAGAACTCACTACTATGGATTTTCTCGTCCATCTTCGTCTATATTTATTTACTAAAAAGCTCCACAATGCACCGATACCCACAGCAAAATTCAACGCCATTGGAAGATAGATACCAAGTCCCATCAACATAGAAGGTAATCCAGCAAGCCCCAAAATAGAACTAATTACCACACCCATTAAAAATGCGTCCATGTGGACAAAACCACCTAACATTTTGCTCACTGTGAAAGATTGTGTTGCGGCAAAATGAGCTTCCGGTCCAAAACTATTTGCACCATAAGCTTTAATTATAAGAAGCACCATAAACACTGCGACCACACCACCAACAAGTCCACCAATAAGCTCTGCATAAGTTTGAGCTCTTGGATTAGTTTTTAAAATTTTACCTGCCTTAAAGTCTTGCATTATATCGCCTGCGATACCACAAGATACAGCAACGACAGCAACAAGTATCACACTATAAAAAAGATCTATATGGAAAAATATTTTTACAGCCAACAAAACTAATATTCCGAAAATTTCCATCGGATCGATACCTGTTTGACCCGTCAAAAATGCCGCTAAATAAGATGATAACCATACTCCGATCACAACAAACAAAAGTGCAAATATTGAAATTTGATTTATGATTGCTAAAAATATCGCAACTACCAAAATTAAGATTAATGAATTTCTAAATGTAGCTCCTCTTTCAAGAGTGAGCAAACTTTTCAAACTCTTACTTCTCATTATATTTTTGATGACTATCGCAAGTCCACCACCAACGATGAAACCAATTGCTAGATTGTTCTTAAATTCCAAAACAGCATCTATTTCTCCACCTAAAAAGCTAATTTTCATAAGCCATGGTATGAGTAAAAAATAAGTGATTATCCCCGCAGAAAACCACATAAGACCATTAAATGCTCCGATAATATAACCCATACCTATCGCCATTGGCGATAGCCAAATATCACAAAAAATATTTTTTGAATATAATTTATCAAAATGGATTATTGGTGGAATTTTTCCAAAACCATCTCGTAAAATAGTAAAAATTCCGCTGAAAGCAAATGCACCAAATAAATATTTGAAACCTGCTCCTTTTCTATAAGCTGAACGCAATGTGCTTGCCGACGCTATACCAATAGGGAAAGTTAATACCTGTTTTTCTATAAAAAAACGTCTTATCAATATAGTAAAAATCACACCAAGTAAAACTGCAAATAAAATATTTGCAAAGATTATTAAAGTAGAAATATTTTCTCCTATACCCATAATCCAAATAGCTGGTAAGGTAAAAGCTACTCCACCTGCTGTGATTGCTCCAGCAGAAACCGCCGTTTGAGAAACATTTATTTCATTGATATTGGTTTTGCCAAATACTTTCAATATTGCAAAACAAAAGATAGCGGCAAAAATAGTTGCCCAAGGTAAAGCACCTAATCTCAACGCAATGTATACCGAACTAGCAGATACAACCATACTACCAAGCACACCTATCAAGATAGCACGTATTGTGAATTGTTCTCTGAAATTTTTAGCGTATATTATTTTTCCTTCTTCCATAAAATTCACCCTCTTATAAAAGTATCTTATAATTTATTTTACTAATTTATTGTAAAATAAAATGATATAGCTGCTTTAATATCTCAATTACGCTATGCGGAAAAGATGTATGCTTGGTGTATGAAAAAGACATTGACATGAATCAGTAACAAAATTACAGTTATTGAAGATAGGGATGGTGACAGGTTTTAGGGATCTTGATGGAGGGAGAAGAAGTAGTGAAGAGAGGCGCCACAATACATACAGGTTCAGCAACCGAAGGGAATCATTGGGAAGCCGAAATCTTGAGTGGACTACCCGCACCACAAGACATAGACAAAAGGCATGGGGTCGTAAGAACCGACTGAGGGCAGGTCCCTTTACGCTGGGCATGAGGGGGTTTATATCCCGGGCTCGGATTTCCTGTTGGCGGATCAGCAAACGTTTGATCGGAGGAAAACACCATGGATCACAGTGATGAGATCAGAGAGCTGCAAAGGCAAAAGGATGACTGGGAAAAAGGGCGTCTCAAAGGTGAACTTGAGACAACAGGCGAGTGGAAAGAGGAGTTTAGAACCATC
>CAYPLD010000010.1:0-15365 GCA_964411485.1 uncultured Elusimicrobiaceae bacterium
TATGAGTGGAAAAACAATGAAAAAAAATAAAGAGATTGAAAAGATATTTAATTTTTTTGGTGAGAATGAGATTGGAGGTTTGAAATCCTGTGATATTGTTTATATGGTTGACAATAACAACAAGGTGCTTTTTGTTTTCAAAAAGGATTCTCCAAAATATGTATTAAATGATCTAAAAGGTAGCAAAAATTCTTCTATTCATATGGAATCTCATAAAAAAGCTTTTAGTGGTCATGATGTCACGTATCAGTGGTGGATAGAAATAAGTGGTGAAATAATTTATTATCAAACCAATTTGACACCAATACACAATAACAAGGGTAAAGTAGTTAACATTTTGGGTGTTGTAAAAAATATTAGTAATTTAACAAGTCCATCAGAAAAAACTGATAATGTTATAGCAGATAGATCCAATAGATCTTTGATACAAACAATAATGCAAGTTCGAGAAGACGAGAAAAAAAAGATATCTACTACTATACACGATGAGCTGGGTAGTATGGCGATTACATTATCATCGAAGATAGCGATTTTAGGTGATGATATAAAAGAAAAAGATATGAAAGGTGCATTAACTCGTTTGGGTAATCTACAGACACAACTTATTACATACATAGACAGATTAAAAGATGTGATAGTAACATTACGTCCGCCCAATTTGGACGATGTAGGAGTAAAAGCAGCGTTAAAAGATTTGGTTAGTACGTTATCTGAAAACACCAACATTAAAATAAAACTCACTTGTCCTGATGAAATTTGTAAAAATATGGACGCTCAAGTGAGAATAGTGATCTACCGAGTAGTGCAGGAAAGTTTGACAAATATTGTGAAGCATTCAAAAGCAAAAAACGCTACAATAAAGTGCAGTAAGAGCAACGGCAATGTGAAGCTAGAAATTTCAGATGATGGGGTAGGATTCAAACCAAAAAAAGTGAGCTCTATCAAGAGGATAGGAATTATTGGTATGAAAGAGCAAGTAAGTTATATTGGAGGAGAGTTTAAAATTAGCAGTACGATTGGTAAAGGTACAAAAATTTTAGTAGAGTGTCCGAGTACTGTATATATGGTGGAATTATGAGTATAAAAATAGTAATAGCAGACGACCACGCAGTCGTGAGAGATGGAATAAAAGCTCTTATAGAGCGTAAAAGTAAAGATATTTCTATAATCAAAGAAGTATCAAACGGCAAAGAAGTAGTAGATTTTGCCAAAAAAGGAAAAGCAGACATTTATATTATGGATATTTCTATGCCATTGTTGAATGGTATAGAAGCGACACAAAAACTTGTCAGAACTGATGCTGATGCAAAAGTAATCATTTTGAGTATGTACGATGATAGAATGTCGGTTGAAAAATCTTTGAAGGCGGGGGCGAAAGGATTTATAGTTAAGACTTCAAATATCGAACAGATTATAAAAGCAATTAAAGAAGTACATGAAGGTAAATTTTATCTTTGTCCGAAAGTATCGAAATATATTGTTCAAGGGTTTTTATCAAAAAGTGGACATAAAAAGACCAGAGGTAAAGCTGAACTTACTCCAAAAGAGAAAGAAGTTTTACAGCTTATCGCCGAAGGATATAGTAGTAAAGAGATTGCAAAAGAGTTTGGACTTTCTTTGAATACCGTGCATGTGCATAGAAATAATATTATGAGAAAGTTGGATATTCACAAGCAAGCAGACCTTATAAGGTATGCCATCAAAGAAGGTATAGCCCACTTGTAAACTTCGGTTTTTGAGCGATTTTTCATTTTTTTTCTTCCACAGACTCTGTGGAGCCGACACGAAGTGCGGAGGAATTTAATGTTGAGAATAAAACCCCCGATATTTGTTGACACAAATATCACCCCCTTTACGAAAGGGGGAAAGTAAAATAGAGATTTATTAAAATAAAATAATGTATAATAAAAACATGGACAAAAAAGCTTTTACCACACACACACACACACACACACACACACACAACGTTGTGATTCTAATCTAAACAAAACCTGTCATCCTGAATTTATTTCAGGATCTTGTAGTAAGATGCTGAAAAAGACCCTGAAACAAGTTCAGGGCGACAAGTCGGTTTTGCATGACAAGAATATTAAAGGTTTTACATTAATTGAACTTTTAGTTGTAGTATTAATCATAGCAATACTAGGAGCCATAGCATTACCTAAATATATGGTAACAAGAGATAGGGCTCATCTTGCAGGATTAATGACAATAGGTAAAAATGTAAACGATGCTTTAGATAGACGAAGTTTATTTGATGATACTTCAGATACTACTGCTTTAGATTTGTTAGATATAAGTTTTAAGAAATATGATGGAACTGATTGTACAGATGGTACTTGTAGAATAACTGTTTCTGGTTATGATTATAATCTTCAACCTACTATAAATAGTGGTGGTGGGGGAAAAAACTTCGTAACTTTTGGTTCTTATAATAATACAGCTTTTCCAAGGTTTGATGTCTATACAGACGATTATAATGCCTCTGTTAAATATAAACTTTATTGTGGTGAAGGTATTGCTAGGTCTTCAGTGACGGGTGTAGATACAGAAAGATGTTTAAAAATAGGTGCAAGTTTTGGTGCAACTTGTGGTTCAAGTGTTTGCAGTTGGTAATATTGTTTTTGCTTTTTCGAAGACCATTTCTGGTGTGAGCTTTTTTTGACAATCCAATGTCTTGACTTTACATATATCGCCGTTGCCACAACCGATACATTCCAAATCTTCTATTCGAATTATCTGATGATTCGGATTATTTTTTGGTGTCCAGTTCCATGGATTACTAGAAAAATATAAGGTCAAAGTTTTTACGCCATTTGCCAATGCTAAATGTTTTGGTCCATTACAATTTGTGATGATTAGTTTGCATTTTGTCATCAAATTCGCAAGTTCGTTTAGATTCTTTGTAGCAGGCGAAATGTTCGCAAAATCTTCTATGCCTTCAACCACTTTTTTTGCCCGTTCTAATTCACCCGGTCCCCAAAAAACTAAAATTTTAGCATCATATTCTTTATGCAAAAGTTTCGCTAACTCTCTAAATTTTCCGGCAGGCCATTCCCTAGTCATACGACGTGAAAGGGGGGCGAAACCTATGATGAAATCATCTTTATCAAATCCTGTTTCAATATCAATTGGTTGAGTTTTGAATAATGGGTTTGGATAATCTTTTGGTAATTTTATTCCAAGATTTTTCAATCGCCAAACTTTTTGATGTGCCGAATATTCCGGTGCATTATCTTGTGTCAGTTTCAAATTATATCCCCAATTACAACTCACTTCTTGATTCCCAGCTCGAATTTTCGCACCACTAAATTTTGTCAACATTGCTGTCCGTGGATTTGATAAAAAATCAATCACAATATCGTATTTTCTTTTTCTAATTTTGAAAATCTCTTTGATTGGATGTTTTTTATCATAAACGATTATTTCGTCGATAAATGGATTGTTTTTTATGACTTGATTTGTAGGTGGTTCTGCGAGAAAATCGATTTTACTATCAGGAAAATTATTTCGTAACACTTCTAATGCCGGTGTAGTCATTAGAGCATCACCGATTCGTCTTAATTGTATAACAAGTATTTTTTTAGCCATTTAATACCACTTTATAAAATGTTTCAGTTTTCTTTGAGAAAATTTCAAGCGTGAAATTTTCGCTATACTTTTTATAACCATTTTCAGCTAATTTTTTAGCTTTATCTTTATTTTCTATTAAATCTAAAATAGCTTTTGCAAGTTCTTTATCATCATTTGGTTTTACCATTATTGCATCTTTTTTATTTGTGATTATATCTTCCATTCCACCCACATTTGTTGCAATTAATGGCTTTTTTGCACTCAACCATTCAAGTGCAGAACGAGATACCGCTTCTGAACCTGTCGAGGATATCACTCCAATATCACAATGTGATATGAACTTTGGAATATCCTCTACAAAACTTTTCAAGACGATATTCTTTTTGATACCAAGATTTTTAGCTTGTTGTTTCAAATCATCAATTTTGATGTTCTCTGAACGACCTGCACATTCTAAAATTGTGTTTGGATATTTATCTAAAACCATTTTCATTGCTGATATCAAAATTTTGTGACCTTTTACTGGATCTAATCTTGCAATTTTACCGATAACCACGCTTTTATTTTGTTTTTTTTGTTTAGAAATTTTTACACCTTCTATTCCTTGCATAATTACTGCAGTTTTTATGTGTTTTTTTGGTATTTCTAGCCCCACAAATTGTCTGCTTATATTTGTATTAGCAGAAATGAATCCATCGGTGTGTTGCCACAAGAAATTTGCAAGCGGTTTTAATTGGATTTTTCTCGCATCCGCTCGAGTTCTAATAACTTTGGTTTTTGGTAGAAAAAATCCAATTAAAACCGCAAAAGTATGAGCCGAACCGGTATGAGCGTTGATAATATCCGGCTTGAAATTTCTAGCACTTGAGAGTAGTTTCAAAAATCCGACATGTTTATTATAAGCGATTGTTTTTATACCAAGTTTTTTTGCTTGTTTGACACAATAATTTATATCAGCCGAAGCATATATCACATTATGATTTTTATTTTGAGCTTTTGCTAGTGCTAATGAATATTCGGTCAAACCGCTATCCCAAAATTCTGTGTTTAGATGTAATATCCTCATTTCATAACCACCTGTAATTGTTTTTCGACTGCTTCGAGTGCTTTGCTTGGCATGATAGTTTCCATACATTGAACGATACATTCTTTCTCTTTGCATTTCGGACAAAATCCTTCTCTTACGCCGATTTCTGATAAAATTGGTTCAAGTACAATATGGTTTTTTCCATAGGGACCCCATCTTTCTTTCGAACAATTTTTAAGTTTTGGATAAAACGAAACGGTTGGAATTTCTAATGCTGCTGCGATATGCAATGGACCAGTCGAATTGGAAATCGTTATGTCCGATTGTGATAAAATTGCCGAAAACTCTCTCAAGGTTTTTTTATCTGTTAATACCAAAGGTTTTTTTGATGAACATCTGAAATAAATTCTATTTAATAAACGCTGTTCGTTTTCGGCACCGGTCAAAAGGATTTTCACGTTTTTATATTTTTTCAAAATTAGATCTATGAGTTTTGCATAATGTTTTTCGGGCCAGTCTAAAGCTGATCCTTTTGAACCGGGGTGGATACAGATTAAAGTATCTTTATTAGTTATTTCGAAAGTGTCTTTCAGATATTTTTTCGCATTGATTTTTTCCTCTTTTGTCAAAACAACTTTTGTTGTTGCTGGAAACTTATAGACGAAAAGAGGGGCTAATAAATCTATATTAAAATCCACTTCGTGTTTTTCTTTTTTGCTTCTATGTTGAAAAATCATCTTGTTGAAAAGTATGCTGTAAATTTTTGATGCAGGTCCTATTCTCAATTTTATACCTGCAAGAAATGGAATAAGTGCAGAATGTTTGTCTACGAAAAATGTGATTGATGTGTCGAACTTTTTTGCTTTAATTAATGCTGTCAAAAGTTTGAGCGGTTTATCGTTTGTGATTATTTCATCGATATCGGTATTATGTAGCAAAATGTCTTTAGTATACGGACTCACCAATGCAGAGATATGTGCTTTTGGGAAGTTCTTTCGCAAAATGCTAGCTGACGGTGTAATAGAGATAACATCACCTATCTTGTCAGTTCTGATAAGTAGAAACTTTTTTTGTTTAGTGTTTTTTTCTGATGTCATAAATATATTTTAGCATTTTTGCTTTTACAAAATTCTTTACGAAGATTTTTCTGTTGGACGAGGACTGAAAACAAAGGCCAGTGGAAAAAGACGAAGTAAAAATATAGTACTAAAGTACCATATGGTACTAGTACTTTTAGGTCTTTTTTTCTTGCAACGCTTTTTCTATTCTATAAGTATAGTGGTATGTGGATTTTATATTTAATTAAAACCTAATAGCTTTTTTAGATTTCAGTCCATACCCCCCTAAACCTGAGCTGGTGAGGTAAACCCTACCTCACCAGCTCCTTTTTTTACTTCGTCTTTTTCCGAATTTCTTTGTTCTTTTGAACCTCAAGTACCGCAAGTCCTACGGACTTTACTACGTATGTACTCTTCGGTTCAAAACGCCTCGAAATTCGGAAAAATACTCGTAAAAAACGGTCGCAAAGAAAGAGGGGGGCGAGGATCTCGCCAAAAAAATTTCACGAAAATACTCGTGAAAATATTTACTTTTCTCCCTTTTTCAAAAGGGAGCCGACACGAAGTGCGGAGGGATTTGTTCTATTAAATGAAAAAATCCTCCTTTAATTCCCCCACAGAGTCTGTGTCCACGACTTTTTCAAAAGGGGGGAAAAGAGATTTTTACATTTTGTATAATGAAAATGTATAATAAAAGTACAAAAACAGGAGGGTTATCTGTATGAAAAAAATATT
Source organism: uncultured Elusimicrobiaceae bacterium (assembly GCA_964411485.1). Classification (GTDB taxonomy): domain Bacteria; phylum Elusimicrobiota; class Elusimicrobia; order Elusimicrobiales; family Elusimicrobiaceae; genus Pseudelusimicrobium. The sequence goes on from CAYPLD010000010.1 coordinate 6,394, forward strand.
ATTTTTATTATTGGTATTCAGTTTTATTGTGGCTTGTTCGCCGTCAGGTCCACAAACATCTGGCGAATTTGTTTTTAGAGGAGAAAGTTATCATCAAGATGGTAATATTAAAAAAGCAATTGAAAATTTTGATAAAGCAATAAAAATAAATCCAGAAAATCTCGACGCCTACTCCTCACGTGGAACAGCGTATTTTTTTAATAAAGAATTTCAAAAAGCAGTAAACGATTTTGCCATAGTTGCAAAATATCAGCCAGATAATTATCAAGCGTTTAATGCACTTGCCTCTGCTTTGGCAGGGTTGGGAGATTATGATAATGCTCTCAAACTTGTGAACAGGTCTCTTCTAATAAACCCAAATAATGCTGAAGCGTTTTTTACGCGTGGTGGGATAAATATATCTCGAAATGAGTATAAACAAGCAATAGGTGATTATAGTGTCGTCATAAAGATTAGACCTTTTGCTGATGCTTATATTTCACGAGCTTTCGCGTATAAATCGTTAGAAATGGAAGAAGAGTATCAAAAAGATATGCAAATGGCTAAACGACGTGGACTTCCAAGACATATTAATCAATTTGTAGCAATGGATTTAGCAAATTAAAATCGGCTACAAAATTCCTGCAAAATTTCTTCTCTTTCTTCTAAAGAGTAAAGGACTTTTCTTTTTAGGAATTTATCAAAACTATATAAAATGTGAGCGGATAACTTTTCTGGTGTTTTAAATTCACTTTTAATATTTGTAAAATAATTTTTATCTCCTACCTGTGCATAAGCAAGAATAATTTCTGACATATCAACAGATTTGTTCTTAACACAAACCTGTTTTCTATTCGTGTTTTTATTTTTATTAAAAAAATGATTCTCGTCATTTATTCTCAAAGATACTTTCATATTGTGGAATATTCTATTTGATTGTTGGTAACCATTTACAGTGTATAAATAGAATTTAATATTGTTATCGTATGTTCCATACATAAGTTTTTTGAAAGCCGTGTTGATTATGTAGTTTTTATTTTGAAAAAAAGATTCAAAGTTTTTTGCTAACAATTCTAAACTATTATCGATAATAGAAAAGTTATAATCCTCTAGTTCGAGAAGTTCTCGTAGATTTTTATCCATATGTGGTTTGGCTATTTCCGAAATAGTGTATTGATATGCAAAAGCATTTGCTTCCATTAAGTACGCGTTTAGATAATAATTGTTGGTGTCTGTTATTTTTGTAATATCCTTATCTAATTCATCATAACCCAATTTTTTTAATTTGTCGCCTTGTATATAATGCGTTATTTCGTGGATAAGAACTTCCTTGATATCCTCTCTTAAGTTCGCAACTTCTATTCTGTTTTTTTCTTGGTCATAAACTCCAGCTGTACCTAATGTGCTACCTAAAGATATTTCTAGTGGTTTTTCTGTTTTTTTCAAATCTTCGAGCATTTGTTTACCAGCATATCCAGCTTGTCTTTCTAACAGGACAAATGTAGCGATGATTTTATCGAAAGTTTCTTTCTTTGTATACCCGACTTTTTCAAAGCTTTCATAATTTATTTTAATATTGTATCTTTGTTCAGAAAGATCTTCGTAGATAAGTTTATCTTCTGATAAGTTGTAATCTATAAATTTTTGCACAAACCTAGTGTTATCTTGTTTGATAACAAAATCTTGTGCAAATGCAAAACTGCATAAAAATAATGCAGATATTAATATAACTGATTTTCTCATAATTATATTTTATGAATAGTAGGATTTTTATGGAAGACCCAAAAGTACTAGTTTTATGTGGTAATTTAGTACTATATGAATTTTTCTAGGATTTTTACTGCGAAATCGCTTTCCTTGAATACCGCTAACCCGTTTTCTTGTGCTGTCTTTCGATAATAATCATATTTGTCGCCACCGCTAACAGATACAACTATCGGCTTATTGTATTTTTTGCTGATTTTCGCTAGCTTTTCAAATATATCTGGCTTTTCTTTTTCTAATGTTTTCATCACTGGTGATAATGGTATCGTAGAAAATATCAAACTGTGATATTCTTTGCTTGCTAAAACTTTTTCGCAAACTTCTAACATCGCATTGTCGCAACTCATCGGTGTTATATCCAATGGGTTTCGGACGTCAACAATGCTATCTAATTTATATTTACGCAAAATTTCTGCTAGTTTCTTGTCTAATAATTTCGAAGGATATTTCGCAGAAATTTTGCTACCTTCAAAAATATTATCAGCCATACCTGAAGTTTCAAAGCCGGCATTACTCAAGATAAAAGTTTTACCGCTTTTTGGTTTGTCATAAGATACTGACATTTGTGTCAACGCTTCAAATTCTTCGAAATTATCTGTCACGAACGCACCTGCTTTTGTTAATAGTTGTTTCGCGACTACATAATCGCCAGCGATGGATGCGGTATGACCCATCACAGCTTTTTGACCGGTCGGAGTTCGACCGGCTTTGTAAATTATCATCGTTTTATTTTGTTTTTTCGCGTCTTTTACAGCTTCGAGCAACCTTGTGCCGTCATTTTCTTTCAAACCTTCAATATAGACGAGAATTGTCTTGATTGTTGAATCTTTTACGACCTCTTTGACATAGTCAACAACGGTGATATCCATCTGGTTGCCGACGGTCACGGAATACTCTGGTTTAATTTTATCCAACTTACCTAAAACTGAAATTACGAATGCTCCGCTTTGACTAATAAATGCAGATTTTTTATGTTTTGGATTTTTACCAAGTGGGGGGACAAATTTTTCTTTTGATATAAATAAAGTATTTATTTTTGCACTATTCGAAACTATCCCAAGACTATTTCCACCGCTCAAAACAAAATCTTTATTTTTTTTCTTACCTTGTGCGATGATTTTTTCAACTTCTTGTTTGACATTTTCACTGCCTTTTTTTTCACCCATACCACCAGATATCAAAACGATACCTCGAACTTTTTGACTTTGTGCGGCATCTTTAATTACTGCGGGTACGAATTTGCTAGGTACGGCGACCACAAACATATCGACGATTTCTGGGAAATTTTTGCAAGATGCAAAACATTTGATGCCGTCAACCTGTTTGCAATTATCTTTCAAAATAAAAGTTTTCTTCTTATTAAATCCAGCTTGAGTTATATTATTCAAAATTATTCTGCCAAGATTCATTTTGTCTGCAGATACGCCAGCCACTGCCGAAGTTTTTGGATTTAATATTGCATTAATCCCTTTTGATGTTGGTAATTTTCTTGATTGTTTTTTCGCTTTTCTAAATCTTAAGACGCCGTCTAATGCGACCAATTTTCCGTTTTCCGCAGCAAGTGGATTCACCTCAATTTCTTCTATACAAAAATCTGATTTACCATTGTCAGAAAAGTGGTTCATGATTTTGGAAAATTGGTCGCACCATTGCATCAAATCTTTTAGTTCTGAATGTTTTTTACCACCACGTGCTTTACCGCCTGTGTATCGATATATCCAACTTTTCTCGATGAAATTTTTATAATTTTTGTCAGTCGTTTGAATTATACTCGGGCTCGTTCCTGATTTAAGAGTTTTGGTGATATGTTCAGCATCTGTTCCACCGATACCGAGTGAAATTATCGGACCAAACGCGTCGTCATGTCTTGCACCAATCATTATTTCCTGACCAAGTGCAAAATATGGATATTTGAAAAACTCTATTATCAAAAATTGTTCGCAACTTGGAAAATTTCGTTTCAATTGTTGCAAGATTTTATCGGCGTCTTTTTTATCACAAACTTTTACGCCACCCTTTTCGGTTTTGTGTAAATCTTTTGAACTACAAACTTTTATAACAACTTTATCGCCGATAAAATCTTGCAATTTCTTCACACTAATTTTTTCTTTACTTGAAATTGTAAAGTATTTTGGGGTATCCAATTTTAGATGATTAAAAATTTTATAGACTTGTGCCTCTGTTAATGCGCTTTGTCCGTTTTTATATGATGTTTTCAAAATGTTCTCTATAAATTTCATGCATTCCTCCGTATCCTATACACTCTATTATATATATTTTGAAATGATAGTTCTAGTTGACACTCCTTTTTGTATTTGGGATAATTACAATGACCCAATTTTCGTTTTCAAAGTTGAAAAATTGTTTTATTGGAGGACAATTAATGAAAGCAGTACTTCTTGCTTTTAATTTACTTGGCGGTTTGGCCGTCTTCTTGCTTGGTATCAAGATGATGAGTGAAGGACTACAAAAGGTTGCTGGTGATAAATTAAGAAAAATTTTAGCATCTGCAACTACAAATAGATTTGCGGGAGTATTATCTGGTTTTACGGTAACTTCGATGATACAAAGTTCCAGTGCAACCACTGTCATGGTGGTTGGTTTTGTTAGTGCTGGATTATTGACGTTATCACAAAGTTTAGGGGTTGTGTTTGGTGCGAACATTGGTACGACTGTCAAAGCATGGATTGTGAGTTTATTGGGCTTTAAGGTCAACATCGCACTTTTCGCATTACCGATAATCGGTATCGGTTTTTTCTCGCAGTTTATTACAAAATGGAAAATGCCTCACCGATTTGGTGAAGCGATGGTCGGATTCGGTTTATTATTTTTGGGGTTATCCATTATTAAAAACACTATCCCAGTTGCCAGTGGTTCTGAGGAAATGGTTTATTGGATATCAAAATTCGCAGTCGTCGATACTATTTCATTGATAAAAGTAGTTTTGATAGGTACTATCGTAACGGTGTTATTACAATCCTCAAGTGCTGTTATGGTGATAACATTAACCGCGGCAGCGTTGGGATACGTGAACTTCCCAACAGCTTGTGCTTTGGTTTTAGGTGAAAACATTGGTACGACCATCACCGCTAATCTAGCGTCGATAGGATCAACTAGAAATGCCAAAAGAACAGCGATAGGACATACTCTGTTCAACGTTTTGGGTGTGGTGTGGGTATGTTTACTATTTAATCCTTTTCTTAAATTGGTAGATTATATCGTGCCGGGCGATCCGTATAATTTAGATGCAGTAGCTTTTATAACCGTTCTTACAATTCATATATCAGCATTTCACACAATATTCAACGTAACAAATACTAGTGTGATGCTTCCATTTATCAAACAATTTGAGAAAGTGGTGCTTTTAATCAAACCTATTATTCCAGAAGAAAGAGAAGAACGAGAACCTCAACTTAAGTTTTTATCTACTCCGTTCGGTAGCACACAGGAACTTGCAGTAGGTGCGGCTAGAAAAGAAATTGATAGAATGGCGACCATCGTGAGTAGAATGTTAGATAGAACTCTAAAAGCTATCAAAACTAAAGAGCAGGATAAGTTTGATAAAATAGTGAAATCTATTCAAAGAGATGAAAAACATGTTGATGTGTTGGAACATAAAATAAACGAGTATATCGCTTCGCTCACACATACAAGTCTTACAAGCACTACTAATAAAAAAGTATTGTCATTGTTGAGTATGATTAATAATCTTGAGAAAATCGGCGATAGTTTAGAAAAAATTGCTGTTCTATTGAGTAGATCTAGAGAAAAAGAAAATAGATTGATAGAGCAGGAATATAATGATATAGAAAAAATCGCACTTAAAGCTCAAGAGTTTTTGCGACATGTAAAACATAATATTCTACACAAAGAAGAAGACGATTCTACTTTATTAGAATATGCTCATAAAAAAGAAAAAGAGCTCGATATATTGAGAAATGAATTGCGTGAAACAGGTACATTAAAAATGTTTCAACGAAAGAGTAGTGGTTATAGTATCGTGATGTACGCCGATATGCTTTCAAGCTATGAACAAGTAGGAGATTATGCTCTAAATATATCGGAAGCTATGGTAGGACTTAAATAGTTAATTAGGGGGATTTATGAAAATAAATGTGAAAGAAGAAGCAATAAAGTTAAAAAATAAAATCAAACCAAGTGTGTGGAAAAAAATTATAACAATAACAAAAATTGTTGTTATCACTTTTATTTCGTTCGCTATTTTAATTTTAGTTGTTGGTAAAATAGTTTTATCATCTGAAAAATTGCAAACTAAAATTAAACTGGAAGCAAGTAAAGCGATAAATAAAGAAATTAAATTTGAAAGTATTTCGCCTACTCTTATCGGCATAAAACTTAATGGATTGGAAGTTTCGAATGGCAAAACTTTCGACGGAAGTGGCTCTTTAATTAAAATAGATGGATTCGTTATTAAGATAGATGTTTTACCGCTTTTAAGAAAGCATATATCTGTAGATACCTTTGTGTTGGATGGTTTTGAAGCTGATATTACTAGAAAAAAAGATGGCAGTTTTGAAAATTTAGATTTAGAGTATTTTCAAGAAACGCAAAAAACAACTACTTCTAAAACTGTCGCTAAAACAAAACCAGAATTTACTTTTTCTGTGGATAAAGTTGCGATAAGAAATTTCAATTTAGATTATAAAGATGAAGTACTAGACATAGAAACAAAAATCACCGATTTTAATCTGAATGCAAATTATTCTGTACTAACAAATTCGTTTTCGAATTCTGCTTCACTCAATTTGTTTTTCAAAGATAAAATGGGAGAATTTAATCTACCTATAAGAACAAAAGGTAGCTTAAAACTTAGTGACGAATATGAATTAGAATATCTCGATTCGTTTGTTAGAGTGAGCGATTTTTTAACAGCAGAAATAGAAACTAATTTGCAAAAAATGGATGTCCTAAAAATTAAAGATGTAGAGGTTTCTATAACAAAGGCATATTCTCAATTTCCAAGACTTAAAGAATATAGATTGGGTGGAAAAATCACTGCAGATATGAAGTACTATTATCAAACACATCAGGGTAAAGGTGAAATTGTGTTTGATAAAATATCCGCATTTGCTGAAGGGTATAATTTGCAAAATTTAAGTGGAACAATCACAGCAGATAAGAAAAAATATTTCTCTAAAGATATGACTTTAACTGTGAACGATAATACTCTTCAAGTTCCATTTACTATAAGTGAAACACAATATGCGTTGAACGTAGATTTACAAGCAAATTCGGATCTCATAATGGTGGATAAACTTCTTGTTGATTCTCCTAAAAAATCTACTAAAAAAACAACAACAAAAAAAGGCGGTTCAAAAGCATCCTCTGCAAACGGAGAATTGACTTACGATAAATCTATAAATGTGAAAGTATCGTCTGATATAAAGAAAATAGAGGGTAAAAAACTTTCTGCTAATGGGTTTAGCTTAAATGGAGATATTAAGAATGCTAACCATTTGGATAGGTCCAACGGGTATTTGAAATTCAACCTTGGTAATGGTGTTTTGAATGCCGAAGAATTTTATTCAAACAATGCCATAGTAAGAATTATTATGATGCCTATAAAACTTTTAGACACAATAAAACTTATAAAAATACCTAACTTAAAAAATCTAGTTTACGACTCTGCAAGTGGAGACTTCGTTTTCAATAATGGAATTATGACAGTCAATAATTCTGACTTTTTGTCTAAAAAACTTTCGATGAAAACAAGTGGTATAGTAAATTTCAAAACCGAAGCACTAGATTTACTTGCAAACACATATTTAAGCGAACTCGGTAAAAGTGAACCTATAAAAGTCAAAATAACTGGTAATATAAATAATCCTTCTGTAAAAATGGATACTTTGAGTGTGTTAAAGGGTATTACAAAAGATAATAGAGTTGTAGAAGGTGCAGGTGATGTGACAAATAAAGCCGCTGACGAACTTAAAAAAGGATTAGAAAAAATTAATATCTTTGGAAAATAATTCTAGAAAATGAAAAAACTTATCGTACTAACGTTTTGTGTATTTTGCTTTCTTGCCTGTTCTAGTAACAGGCAAGAAAGCTTTGATATATATACTACAAATACCGACGAAGAATATTATCTAGTAGAAGATAATAGACAATTGCTAGACGATGCTATGTATCTATTATCCATTCAAGAAAATACAAGCGAGTTGGTATCTTTTTACGAGGATAATCCAATAGAAATTCGGTTTTATGATGAAGATAGTTTTATCAAACTGGTTTTTGAAGAAGATCGTATTTATATTCCAGAAAATGCAACAGAAAGTGAATCTTTGTTATACATTGTTTTGGCTCGTGCTCTTAACTTATATAGGACACATAAGGAAGTGGGAGTTAATGATACATTTTATCAACTTCAAGAAACTGCTGTGTTAAAAGATGTTGATATGTTTGAATTTTTAGATTTGGATATCTTGGATTTAGAAATAAATCAAACAGGTCGAGAAATTTCAGATTTTATTTGTTTGTATCACTTTGAAAACAAAAGTGTAGCACTTGAAAATTATAAACAAAAATTAGAATTGTTTGCGAAAGAACACGATTATGATATAAAGGATTTGGGCTATATAAAATATTGGAATAATAAATTGACAAATTCTTTAGAGAATTCTAGCGAGGGTGAAGTGCTCGGGCAGATGGAACAATATTTTAAGGGGAACAGAAATCCGACACATATTTATGAGGGTTCTTTTGCTGAACAAGATTCACATAATGCGGTTATTTTGAACGAGATTAAAAAGGATTTATATTACAAACAAACTGATACGCTTGCTGATATAGAAACTATTTATAAGGAAGCGTTGTTGTCGGAAGAAGAGCCGATGGAAGATTCTTCTAATCTTAAGCATTGCACTAAAATATTGTATAGATAGTTTTATATTTAGAAATCAATTTACCCCAAGCCACGCACGTGCGTGGCTTGGGTTTTTTTCTCCCTTTTTCAAAAGGGAGTACCTGAACGAAAGTGAAGGGGAGGGATTTATTCATATAGCCCTAAAGTACTAATGGCGACTAGTACTAAAGTACCTTGTGTGAAAATGGGGTGGTTGGTAAAATATAGTTATAGAATTTTAAATTAGGAGAAAATAAAATGAATAAACTAATAACAAAAATAACGATACTTGTATTTGCATTATCAATGTTAGGAACAATAAGTTCTTATGCACAAAGTACGCTTGATAGTGTTTTTATCAACA
>CAYPLD010000010.1:15465-16922 GCA_964411485.1 uncultured Elusimicrobiaceae bacterium
AAACAGCTCTTGAAATTGCAAAAGAACAAAACAACGCAGAAGTGATTAAGTATTTAGAAAGCAAGGGTATTAATGTTAATAAAAAAGACAAAACAGCTCTTGAAATTGCAAAAGAACAAAACAACGCAGAAGTGATTAAGTATTTGGAAAGCAAGGGTATTGATGTTAATAAAAAAGACAAAACAGCTTATGATGTTGCAAAAGAACAAGTAGTTATTGAGTATCTTAAATATCTTCGTGGTATTACTAACAACTTCGAGGAAGCTAAAGAAATACTCAAGATGTTAGAATCAGTAAACGATAGTATTAAGAAGTAAAATTAAAAGAACAAGTTGAAAATTATATTAGATTAGCGAGCCGTGTAAAAAACACGGCTCGCCTCTTTTTTGCTAAAATATATTTATAATCTATTATGGAGGAATCAAAATGTTAAGATCATCTAATCCGACTTTAAGAGAAAAAATATATCAAAATCGGCAAACAACCGACACCACAAAAATCATGACCGTCCAAGGTACAATGAACAAAACTTTCATGCTTTTATTCATCTGCGTGTTCGGTGCGATGATGGTTTGGGGTAATGCTCAAGCATGGGCGTGGGCGATGTTTCCGGGATTAATCGTCGGCTTGATACTAGCTATGGTAATAATTTTCAAGCCAGCTATAAGTCCAATTTTATCCCCGATATACGCTTTTGTTGAAGGGATAGTCATCGGAGTATTATCTGCATATTTTGAAAAACAATTTCCCGGTATAGTGATTCAAGCTGTATCATTAACGTTAGCGATATTTTTAGGTATGCTTTTCATTTACAAAGCTAGAATTATAAGAGTCACAGGCACTTTTAGAAAGGGTGTGATGGCTGCGACTTTTGGAATAATGATATTTTATTTGGCAACTTTAGTTGGTGGATTGTTCGGATTTCAAATGCCGTTGATACATAGTAGTGGCACTTTTGGAATTTTATTTAGCGTATTTGTTTGTGTAATCGCGGCGTTAAATTTTGCATTGAGTTTTGATTTCATCGAACGTGCAAGCAAATCATATAATGTACCGAAATATATGGAATGGTATAGTGCGTTTGGATTGTTAGTCACATTAATTTGGCTATATCTAGAAATTTTAAGATTGCTTTCCAAACTCAGAAGTAGATAGCAGTTTCCAAATTTAGTATCATTTATATGAGGGAAAAACCCAATTTAATAAATAAAATGTCATTCCGTGCTTGACACGGAATCCAGGATAAAAAAGAAAAGACCTAGATTGCGGATCAAGTCCGCAATGACAGCAATAGGAGATAGTAAAATGGCAATAAAAGTAGCAATAAATGGTTTTGGTAGAATAGGTCGACTAGTCTTAAGAGCAGGATTAAAAAATCCTAATTTAGAATTCGTCGCCGTAAACGATCTAACAGATGTCAAAACAATGGCACATCTGTTCAAATACGATTCAACTTT
>CAYPLD010000011.1:0-16814 GCA_964411485.1 uncultured Elusimicrobiaceae bacterium
AGTTTCTGAGAAAAAAAACTGCAATTGTAATAAATAATTAAACTGACTATGTACAAAAATATAATCATAATATTTATTTTCCTTTATTAATCCTCACTTGCAGATTTCAAACCGAGTTCTTCAACTTCTTCATCGCTCAACGCCTTGTCTGTAAAAATTTCGCCGTCCAAATGATCAATCTCATGCTGTATCGCCTTCGATATCAACCCTTCAGCTGTAATCTCCATTGGCATACCTTTTTCGTCAATATAACGAACAGTAACTTTTTGGTAACGTCTCGTAAATTTATACAATCCCGGAAATGATAAACAACCCTCTTCCTCAATCATTTCACCTTCATGCGAAGTAATCTCTGGGTTGATTAAAACACTCCGTTCAAAATCAGTGAACTCCTCATTTTTTGGAATCACCAACACAGCTACCCGTTTTGAAATCCCAATTTGATTAGCCGCCAGACCTAAACCTTTTGCTGAAATACAAGTATCAGTCAAATCTTTTATTAATTTTTTCAAACCTTTTTCTTCGTCGAAAATTATCGGCTTTGTTGGAGTCGTCAAAAATTTTTCTGTATCACTTTTATATTCAACTATTTTTTTTATCATAATAAATAACCTATTTTTATCCTAGATCCTGAATCAAGTTCAGGATGACAGAGAGCGAAGATAATTACTCCAACGTATGACTGACCTCTCTACCCTCCCACAAAATCCTCACATTGATTTTCTTTTCAATCTCTTCTTTTTTCATCGCACCCCATGCCATCACTAATCGTTCGAGCTGTTCGTTTGCACCATGACTCCCCGAAACTCCCATCACAATTTCGTTAGCACCAGACGCTTTCGCCACCTGCGAAATCGCATAAAACGCATCATTAGATTGAACCAAAATTGGCATCACTCTATGTCCATATTTCTCCGCTGCCAAAATCACTTTTGTGAACAATTCATTTTCTTCAGCAGGTGCAAAACTTATGTTTCGTCCGAATCGAGATTCTGTTACAGGTTTAGCATAAAATATAATTACATCAGTAGTTTTTTCATCTAAAACTTTCAAAACTTCTTCGAAATGATACAAATTACTTGGATTTTTAACCGCTACAAGTGTCGTGTTCGATTTATTAAGTTTACCTAACACTCCTTCAAGAGTATCTACATTTTTTGTATTGATTTTTTCGCGATGACCTTCTTCAAACATCTTGTTCGCTTTTCTTGCATTAAGTTTTTCTGATATCCAAAACACCATAAACAAAAATACTGTAAATGAAATACCAGTTATCGTTGCGGTTTTTTTAGTGAATAAATTTACACCTGCCAACGCTACCAAAACAAGTAAAACTAGTGTTATGCCGATTGGGAAATAATAGTTTTTTATCTTTATATTAAACGGAACCATAAATTCCCTTTTCTTTGTTCTGTTTTTGAACCTTAACATCACTATCGATGCAGTTTCTAATACAAAACTCCATAAAACACCGAAAGCGTACGCTTCACCAAGCAAGTAAACTTTACCACCAGATAAAACAATTATCAAAATCTGAGCAAACGCTACCACATTTATAATATTGTGTGTAGTGCCATATTTCGGATGAATATTTCTGAACCAATCGGTCAGTACTCCGTCCTCTGCGACCCTGTTTAATACTCCGTTAGAACCAATCAAAGCAGTATTCACTGCACCTGATAACATTATCACACCAGCGAACACGACCAATGCTTGAAGTATAAGTTTTAAGCTAGCAGGTCCCCAAAGTGACATCGATAAACCAGATAATAAATTCTCTGAATAATTACCGATAACTTCTGGTGGAATAATTAAACTTGATAAGAAAGTCAAACCGCCTGTAAATACTAGAGCAAAAATAAAAACTACGATTGCGGCTTTTTTTAGGTTTTTGATTTTTGGATATTCGATTTCTCTAAAAACCTGTGCCATTGTTTCTAGACCACTCAATGCCAAAACCGAATGACCTATCGCCATAACAACACCAAGCATACCAATCTTTTGAAGTAATGTCGGTTTGACCCAACCATAAGCGTGATCTGAAAAGTCTAAAGCAAAACCCGGAAGTACTGCTCCTCGTTTTGCTATCGTTATTACCGACCATACAAATAATATCACACAAATAAACAATGCAAAGATAATTATCTTTGCACTTTTATCACTTGAATCTTCAATACCCTTAACATTTTGATACCAAAAGAATAGAGTCACAAAAATCGCAAATCCAACTGCAAAACTATTTTCCGGTATATGTGCCATCACTCCAAAATGATGAAATAATGAATTTATCAGACCCGATAAATAATGTCCTGCCGATACTCCACTGATTGGACCGGTCAATAAAAAATCGAACATAATAGCACCAGTCGCGACCTTCGCAACAGTGCCACCAAGTCCCTCTTTTACTACCTTATATACACCACCGCGAACAAACATCGAACAACTTTCTGTATAAACTGCTAACATCGCACCGGCAAATAGCATCACCGCAATAACGTACCAAGGAAACGCTTGACCAAACGCACGCATAGCGATACCACCGACATAAAATGCACTCGATCCAAAGTCGCATAACACGACCGCCGCCGCTTTCCAAAATGGTATGAATGTGAGCATAGCAGTAGTTAGGACAACTACTTTCTTAACCCGTAGAGGGCTGTTCTTATTTAAAAATGTGGTACTTGGATTTTCTGGTGAATTACTCATAATTTATAAATATATTTTACTAATTTATGGACTTATCGATGCGATTTTTTCAAAAACTTCTTGTTCGTTCTCAAGTTTCGTGATATCACTTATGAGTTGGGGTTGGAATGTTTCGGCTAAACTAGACAATAGTTTCAAATGTTTTTTGAAAAAATCGCTATTTGCTGGTGATATAAATAAAAACACGGCTTTAATATCTATCCCGTTACTTTCGTCTAATAGCGCATCGTTAGAAAGCACAGCAAAAGCACATTTGAAATCATCTATATTCTCGAGTCGAGCATGTGGAATACTCAAACCAGTATCCAAAGTAGTGCTAATACCTTCTTCTCTTTTTAGAACTAATTGTAAAATATTTTCTCGATTTAGGTTTGCGTCGTGCCTGCAGATAATATCCACAAGCTTTTCTATAAGATTGTTTTTACTGATATTGTCTTTTATAATCAACACATTATCTGCGTTGATGAATTCGGATATACTTGTTTTATCTTCTGGTTCGCTATTCATATGTATACTTAAATATTATCAAATATGAAAATGTTTGGCAATTCTGTTAAATTATTTTTTTGCCATACTCAAATATTTTTACGAGTATTTTGCGTTTTTTCGAGGCATTTTGAATCGACGAGTACATACGAAGTAAAAGCTCCTCGGGCTGGACTCGAACCAGCAACCTACCGGTTAACAGCCGGTCGCTCCACCATTGAGCTACCGAGGAATAAATTTGCTGTATTTATATTTTACCAAAAATTTCAAATAGTGACAATATCTATCTTGACTTTTCACAACTTTTTTCTGCTATAATACAGGTTGAGGTTTACAAAAAATAGGGAGGCATAAAATTATGAAAAAATGTTGGTGTACATCAATTGCAATGACACTACTTATCATCGGTGGTTTGAATTGGGGACTCATGGGAGCATTCCACTTTGACTTAGTCAAATATTTATTCGGTGATATGACAATGTGGACAAGAATAGTATATGGTTTGATAGGATTATCCACAATTGCGATAATAATAAAAACTTCAATAAAATCATGTTGTAAATAGCTAATTAGCTAAACAATCAACTTAAAAATAAACGGCGAAATTCCTCAATTTGAACTTCGCCGTTTTTTTGATACTTTATGCTACAATAAAGTTGTCTAATAAGACACGGAGGTTATTATGCACTATTATTTAGATGCTTTGAAAAAATATGCTGTTTTTTCTGGTAAGGCAACAAGACCTGAATTTTGGTACTTCATGCTTATTAACTTTATAATACAAGGTGTAATATTTTTTGGTTCCTCATTTAATTATGCTTTTTTTGTTATGAAAGACTATACTCCAAACCCTACTACATGGATTTTCATGTTCGCAGGATTAATATATTCCCTTGCTATATTTTTACCAGCACTTGCAATAACAATAAGAAGATTAAAAGATGCAGGTAGAAACCCTTGGTTAGTTCTTCTACATTTCCTACTTCCTGGAATAGGTACTATTATATTGGTATTTTTCCTTGCACAAAAAAGTAGAAGCTAAAACATAACACTAACTTTGTAATGATAAATAAAACGGCGAAGTTCCCCCTTTTGTAAAGGGGGAATTAAAGGGGGTTTTAATGTTTCTTCTCTCCCAGCCCAGCCAGTGGTAGTACGGAATGTATTTTAAGAATCCGTGAAGTCTTGTTTTGATTCGTAAATACATTCCGTACTACCACTAAAAAAATAACCTTATTTTTTATGCTTTTTTTGTTATCTATTTTATCCTAGATTGCGGATCAAGTCCGCAATGACAAAGAGTGAGATTGCCACGGCAAACGAAGTTTGCCTCGCAATGACAAATCTATTTGCGTATTGAGCCAAATATGCAAATAGATAAATAAAAATAAATCCCTCCCCCTTACTATCGTTCGGGTATTCCCTTTTGAAAAAGTCGTAGACACAGACTCTGTGGGAGAAAAAGAACCATCCCCCTACATATATATAAGGTATAGAAATAGCCGTAAATTATACTAATCAAAAAAATAAAAACACAATTCTTTATTTTTTTGTATACTTTTTGTGTCTTTAGTATATTGAATTAGGGGGCGTATATGAAAAAGACCTTTTCTAAAAAGAAAAAAATATTAATTGTATTTGGCACTCGTCCAGAAGCCATTAAACTTATCCCTCTCTATCACGAACTAAAAAAATATCCAAAACAATTTGAAGTTAAAATATGTGTAACCGCCCAACATAGAGAGATGTTAGATCAAGTCATGAATATTTTTAACGTAAAAAGTAATCTAGATCTCAATGTTATGAAAGAAGGTCAAAGTTTTTATCAATTGAACTGCAGTATAATTTACGGCATAAAAAAAATATTACAATTAGACAAACCCGATCTCGTTATAGTTCAAGGCGATACCACGACAACATTCGTTGCATCACTTGCAGCTTTCTATGAAAGAATCGACGTAGCACACCTAGAGGCAGGACTTCGTACCCACAATATTTATTCGCCATGGCCAGAAGAAGCCAATCGTCAATTGACAAGTAGAATCGCAAAATTTCATTTCGCACCTACGAGTCATAACAAATATCATCTCCAAAAAGAAAACATACCAACAAAACACATTGCCGTTGTAGGCAATACGGTAATAGATGCTCTTTTTATGACGCTAAACAAAATCAGAAAGGATAAAGAAGTTCAAGACGTTATTTGTAAGGATTTATCCAAAGAAGGTCTCGGTTGTTTCGTAAGAAAATTTATTCTTGTGACCGCACATCGAAGAGAAAGTTTCGGTAAAGGTTTTGAGGGTATTTGTAAAGGCATAATAAAAATAGCAAAAGCACATCCAGAAATTGACATCATCTATCCAGTTCATATGAATCCGAATGTAAGAGAGTTCACAAACAAATATTTATCTAACAAAAAAAATATTTTTTTGATAAATCCTCTGGATTATCAGCACTTCATATATATGATGGACAAAAGTTATTTTGTAATGTCCGATAGCGGAGGTATTCAAGAAGAAGCTCCCTCCCTCGGTAAACCGGTACTTGTTTTACGAGATAAAACTGAACGAACAGAAGCAGTATTCTCAGGAACCGTGAAACTTGTTGGAACAAACGCTGATAAAATATTTAGAGAAGCACATAAATTATTAACAAATAAAAAGGCATATAAGAAAATGTCAGAATTGAGGAATCCTTATGGAAACGGAAATTCTAGTAAAAAAATAGTAGATTTTTTATCAAAGTATTACACAAAGAAAGAAAATAAAAAAAAATAAGGTAATGGGGGTTATAATATGTTTGTAGACGTAACAATAGGGTATTGGATATTCATGAAATCTCTTTTCTACTTCTGTGCAGTTGTTATCGTGATTAGTAGTACAGACGATTTCTTTATTGATCTTGTATATTGGTTATATGTTTTACCGAAAAGAAAATTTAGTAAAAAATTTCCACACAAAGTTCTTTTGAAGGACTTTCAAACTAAACCAGAAAAACATATAGCTGTAATGGTTCCTGCTTGGAAAGAGGAAGCTGTTATAGAACAAATGGTCAGCTTAACAGTCGAAAAAATTGAATATAAAAACTATCAACTTTTCGTAGGTGTTTATCCGAACGATAAAGAAACTCAAGAAAAAGTGGATGCTGTATGTAAAAAATATTCAAAAATACACAAAGTGGTTAATAAAAAAGATGGTCCTACAACAAAAGCAGATTGTCTAAACAACATAATGGAAGCGATTTTCGAATATGAGAAAAAATATAAAATGAAATTCGAAATTATCGCTTATAGTGATGCTGAAGATGTGATATATCCTATACAGCTAAAAATTATGAACGCACTTTGTCCAGAATATGGATTAGTACAATTACCAGTACTTTCACTTAAAAGAAAGCTTTGGCAAATTACGGGATCACATTATATGGACGAGTTTGCGGAGTCACACTTAAAAGATTTACCAGTACGAGAATTTCTAACAGGGAATGTGCCGAGTGCTGGTGTCGGAACAGCTTTTAGTAGAGAGGCAATCGAGAAATTACACTACAAAAATAACGGACTTGTCTTTAATCCTAATAGTTTAGCAGAAGACTATGAAATAAGTTTTACCTTACATCAAATGGGTTTCAAAGAAACAATCTGTTTGGTTAAAACTCCAGAAAAATATAGAAACAAAAAATTTATAACGGATTGTCCTTATATTGCCGTACAAGAATATTTTCCAAGTAGTTTTGTTCGTGCAGTAAAACAAAAAAGTAGGTGGATATCGGGTATAGTATTTCAAGGCACTAAACATATCGGTTGGCTAAAAGGTTTTTGGCTAAAATATATCCTTTTGCGAGATAGAAAATCAATCATAACCAACCCTGTTATGATACTAGCGTACTTCGTAGCATTACACATCATAGCTATGGAAATTCATGCAGGTATCGGAGATGGTATGTATTGGTTTCCGAATCTTGTACCATTAGATTCATGGTTATGGATTATATTAATCTTTAACGGATTTTACCTATCCAACCGAATCCTACAGCGTTTTATAGCTGTTTACAGAATTTATGGCTTACCACATGCAATTATAAGCCCAATTAGGATTATATGGAGCAACATAGTAAACTTCTGTGCATTCATAAAAGCATTTACCGTGCTAAAAAATACTAGTGGCAAAACAAACCTAATATGGGATAAAACATCACATGAATTTCCAGATGTTTCAAAAGGGGGTAAGTAGAATATGAAATTAAAAACATTGATATTAATTTTGATTAGCATTGTGCTAATAACAACGAACATTTCTTATGCTCAAGAAAGTATAAGAAGTTCTGTAAGAACAAACCGTGCTTATGCTTTATACGAAAAAGGAGATTACCAAAAAGCGAGTACAAGTTTAGACGAATCCTTAAAAATAAACCCTGCTGATGAAAAAGCTAGAAAGTTAAAAATAGAAATTTGTCTAAAACAAAACGATGTGCCTTGTGCAGATTATAATGCGAAACAACTTATAGAGTATCACCCAGAATCTGCATACGGTTATTATTATCAAGCAAAAATATACGATGAACTTGCTTACCAGAAAAAAACATTTGAAACCGCCTTTGTAGGTTTCAGATATCCTGGGTTAAGTTCTGCCGAAGAAGAATTTTTGTTTAACGTAATGCTAAAAAATGCAGACGATAAAAGCGACATAGGCAAAATAGAAAAATGGATGGAAAGCACCTTAAATTCTAAAAGATTTAAGCCAGAATTTTATGCTATGGCATATGAAAAGTTAATAGAACATGAGCTTGTGAAAAACAATCCAAGAAAAGCAAAAAAATTATTAAGCTCGTACTATAAAACTTTTGGTGAACCATCTGAAGAGAAAAAAATATTTTGGGCATCTATGTTTAACTCTCACAATGAGTATAACACAGCTTATATGCTTGTAAAAGATTTGCCTTCACAAGGTAGAATTTATGAAGCACAAATGGAATATCTTGTAAATGCACAAAGATATAAAGAAGCTGGTTATTTGGCAGAAAAGTATTTTGGAACTTTTTCGTATTTAACTGAAGATCAGTGGTATCAGTTAGCAGATATTTACGATCAAGCAGGTCTTATGGAAGCAGATTTTGGTGCTGTGTATGAAGGTATAGCAAAACTAAGAAAAGCAAATGCACTTGTTCCTAGATTTTATATAGACTTACTATCTTTGAGAGCTTTATGGGAAGCAAAAAACTATCCTGAAACGCTTGAAGATTTTGAGAAAAAACTAACTGATCAAGAAAAAAAATATCTTGAAAGAGCGTCAAAAAGTTATAAAAAGCAACTTGTATACGCTCAAAAACTCCTAAAAAGCAAAAAACCAACAAAAGACGGACAAAAAATACTGCGAGATACCTTGAAGTTATTTGAAGAGAACGGAGATTGGAGAAGTTATGCGAGAAGCGTAATTTTTGATAAGTCAAAATCCAATCAAGGACTTATTCAAAGCTCTGTGATAGAAGACCAAGGAACAACAAAAACATCAGACATGGAATCTTTACTTATAAAAAAACTTGGCAGAAAATCCTTAAGAAAAAATGCACGAACCGAAGAAATGACAAACCTAGCTAGAGTTTATATGCAAAAAGGAAATACTAAAGAAGCTGATAGGATTTTGAACAATGCAATTGAAAGATCCGCCGACGAACAAACAGTGGTTATTTTAGGTATCGCACAAAGTTATGCAGATTTGGAAAATTATGAAAAAGCAATAGAAATCTGCAAAAAACTACTAAAAAAACATCCTAATGATATAGATACCTTGACATTAACCGCATATTCTTACATTCAGTTAGAAAATTATAAAAAAGCGACACAATATTTAGAAAAAGCTTATGCTCTTTTACCTAATGCAAGACAAGCAAAGAAAGTCACATTCACAAAACAACTTGCTAACTTATATGCACAGACTAATCAGCCGGAAGTTGCATTAGAGTTTTGGGAAAAGTATTTACAAAAAAATAAATCTAATGAGGCATATCTATCTGCAGCTATAACTGCATCCTTGTTAAAGAATGTTCCTCTTTCCAGCGAGTATCTCACAAATGTAAATGTAAATAACTTAAGTACAAACGATCAAGCAGAATACTGGAAACTTAGAGCAAGCAACTTTAATAAAAAAGCAAAAACAAGAAGGGTTGCTGGTGGTGTATATAGAGTAGCATTAGCATTAGAAGTTAGTGATAGTTTATGGGCTACCTATTCGTACAATCAAAGTGCTATCGGTAATTTGGATGTTGCAGAAGATGCTTTATTCAGAGCTATGTACCTTAAACCAAACGACTTCACCTATTTGTCTGATATGACTTATCTACAAAAAAGAATGGGAAAATGGCCAGAAGCTAAAATGCACGCACATAAAGCATTAGACTTACCAAAAGAAGATACGCTTGAAGACGGAAATAGAAGATACGACTTAAAAACTACATTAAGCCCGATGGAAAGACATTTTAAGTTTTATGCAGCAGATGTCGTCCGTTTGGACACTGGTACTTTCGCACCGGGTACTGGTATTTTACCCAACGCATCGTACACTGGTTATGGTGGAATCGAAGGTTATTACACTCCATGGTTAGACGACAGTAAAAGAAAACTAGCCGTTAAAGGTAGAGTCTTTTGGAGTAATTATGATAAGTCCTTCAGAAAAGTCAAAGACCTAATGGCAGCAGGACTTGGGGTAAGATATCAACCTTTCCAAAAGTATCAATTATTCTTATCTGGGGAACGAATTATCCCTATTGGAAGTGATACAAGAGAAGATTGGCTCTTACTTATGAACGGTTCTCTACAAGACGGATTGGAATATGAATATTTAAAAAAGGGTTGGTCATTCTATAGTTTATATGCACAAGCTGGTTATTTGACAGAAACTAGTATCCCACTTGCATCTGCAACTTTAGAAGCTGGACATCATTTCAAACTATTCCATGGACGACAATTCGCTGGTGCAATAGCACCAATAATTGGATCAGAAACGGTCACATACGATAAAGATACTCGTTTCGATGCAATGGTTGGATTAATTCTTAAAACATGGCATTGGGAAAATGATATTCGTCCACACCGCTTACATGCACGACTTGCAATATTAAGAAGAAAAAAATTAGGAGGTAATGTCAACGATGACAACGCAACACATTTACGATTGGAACTATTTTTCTAAACTACTAAAAAAATTATTGATACCCTTATTTATTATCTGTATCATTTTTAATTTTGGTTGTGTAAAAAAAGACATTGAAAAAACTAATGATATTTTATGTGGAGTATTTTATCAGCCACAGCTGAGAGATATGAAAATTTCTAACACTGAATGGAACAGGCGATTAAAACTACTTAAGAAAGCTGGAATAAAAACCATTTATATTCAATGGACAGAATACGAATTTTGTTCGTTTGAAGGAATGAAAAGGGAAAACATAGAAGAAGATATTTGTTCTTTTCCACTTGCAGAGAAGGTTGTAAAATATGCAGAAAAACATAAACTCAAAATAGTGTTTGGACTTTTTAGTGACAAAAATTATTATTCAGAAATAGGCACTAACAATAATCAATATTTAACTGCATATCTTACCGAACTAATACAAAGGCACAAAAAAGTAGCACAAGAATTATTAGAAGAATATGGCAAAAGTTCCGCCTTTGCTGGTTGGTATATACCAGAAGAAATCGACGATTTAAATTGGAATAAGTTTAACAAACAAATAATATTAAAACAACATTTGAGTAAAACTTATGATATGCTAATGGGTCTTACAAAGAAAAAAAGGAAACCCAAAGTATTTATATCAACTTTCTTTAAGGCACATACTTTACCAGAAGTTTACGGTAAAATGTGGCTATATCTTACAAGGAATATTCCGTTGACTGTTCTCATTCAAGATACAGCCGGTATAGAAAGTCCTATTCAAGCTCAAAACAAAATACTATTTATAAAAGCTGTTGCAAATGCACTTACGGACAAAAGAAATTGGGGTGTAATATTTGAAATATTTGAACAATCTGGCAACAACTTTAGATCAGTACCTACTAAAGATTTTCTAACTACGAACCAACTAAAAGCTTTGAAAATACGACCTGCACCTAAACATCGAATAGCATTTTCCTTGAGATATTTGTTCGATAATGACGACAGATTGTTAAAAGAATATATGAACAGAAGAAAAGCAAAATAAATGAAAAAGCCCGAGCAATTGCTCGGGCTTTTTAGATTATCTTTCAATCTACTTGATTAAAATCTAGCATTAGCGATAATCATTACTGGTAACTTGCTGTTTTTGATAAAGTTCACTAAACCAATCTGTAAACCTTTATCCATATTTTCAACATAGTTTACTAAACCAAGCTGAAAACCATTGAAGTTTTTAGCATAATTTACAAAACCAATATTTGCTCCACTAAATGTATCAGCAGAGTTGACCCAACCAAGACTCAAACCTCTCATTTCTTCAGCCAAGTTGACAGCACCCCATTGAACACCTGAACCTTCCATAGTAACATTGTTCACTATACCAAGTTGTACACCTTTTAACTCTTCTAGTTTACTGTAGATTAGAGTCCATTGTAAACCAGTCAATTTTGGTGTGTTAGAGTAAATAAGCCCCAACTCGAACCCTTTTACAGTTTCCACTTTTGGAACTGTGATTTCATCATATAAAGATAGTTTAAACCAACTACTATCTTTTGCCATAGACATTGAAGTCATCACAAGCAACAATGATACGATTGCTATTAACCTTTTCATTTCATACCTCCGTTTATATTATAGTACTAAACTATTGTAGCATTTTATTTTCAACAAAATAATGCTATGCTTTTTATAGGGACATTTTTTAGGGGGTAATAATATGAAAAAAGGGTTACAAGTTGCTTTTTTGTTTATATTTTTTGCAGGATTATTGAATATATCCAATGCAAAAGAAAAAAAAGTTAAAATTGTAGATTGGCAACTTGCTAAAGAAGTAATCATGGAGGCATATATCTATGCCTACCCATTATTAATTTCCGAAATAACTAGAACTCAAACAACCAATTTCACCGAACCAACAGGTTTAGTAGCTCAAGCACCTGAAAATCAATTTTCACATGCGACAAAATTTTCAGACGCAAATTTCACCAGTGTTGTAAAACCAAATGTGGATACTTTGTATTCTACCGCATGGATAAATCTTGAAATGGATCCGATGGTAATATCAGTACCAAACACAAGTGGTAGATATTATGTGTTACAACTTATGGATATATGGACAGAAGTATTCTCCGCACCGGGAAGTAGAACAACGGGAACAAAAGAACAACATACGATATTAGTAGGACCAAATTATAATAAAAATGTAAAAAAAGAAAAATTAAATCGTGAAAATGTACGAATAATTAAATCCCCAACAAATAATTTAGCTCTTATATTAAGAATGCAAACTAATGGTGAAGAAGATTATGGAAATGTACATACTCTTCAAAAACACACAAAAATAACACCTTTAAGTAAATGGAATACAAAGAATTTTTCTCATCAAAAACACGAAGTTGATATACATATAGATATGGTAACTCCACCAGTAGTTCAAGTGGCTAATTTAAATGCTGAAGAATATTTTGGTATGTTTGCGGAACTTATGAAAACTACAAACTCACATATAAACGACTCGCCGATAATTGCCAGATTAGAACAAATTGGTTTTTTTGTAGGTGAAAGTTATACTTATGAAAAAATGTCATATCGATTTCGCAACTTACTTGCACATACATCAAAAGAAGCATATGAGAAAATTGTAGAAACTTCAAAAAGTTTAGCATCTGAAAAAAATGGCTGGCAAAGTATGATTAAAACCGTCGGTTCTTATGGTGCTTCGGATTATCTACAAAGAGCCACTATTGCCTACACTGGCTGGGGTGCAAATCTACCCGATGATGCCATATACCCGATGACATCAAAAGATTATAATGGTAAATTATTAACTGGAAAAAATAAATATAAAATTCATTTTGAAAAAGATAAGCTCCCCCCTGTAAATGCATTTTGGTCCATCACCCTATATAAAGAAAATAATTTACTATTTGATAATAATTTAGGAAGGTACGCAGTTGGGGATAGAAGTAATTTGAAATTCAATAAAGACGGATCACTTACCATATATATACAACATGAAAAACCAGTTAAAAGTAAAAGGTCTAATTGGTTGCCAGCACCAAAAGATGGATTTAATCTAGCAATGCGACTTTACTGGCCAAAACCAGAGGTCAAGTATGGTAGTTGGAATCCACCTGGAGTTGAGCGGATAAAAAAATAAATTTAACAAATATCAGTCCGAACTTACTCTACGACGATGTTGTACCCATATATTGGGGGGGTATGGCATATCATACTAGAGTGACCCGCGAAACTTTTGTTTCGCGGGTTTTTTTTGAGTGCTTTTTCGTTTTTTTTCTCCTCGAGTACGAAACCTCACATTCGTTCGGTCAGTTCCTTCGTACTAGTCGTCGAAAATAAAACAAAAAATCAACTCAAAAACTTTATTTTTTTGCTAAAATATAATCTTACCACATAGGAGATAAAATTATGAGAGAACTTCCTCACGCAAAATGCCCACTTTGCAAACGTAAAAGGTTATATCTTCCATTTACGGATGGAAAGAATTATCATTGTGGACATTGTAAGGAAAGATTCAGTATATTCGAAAAGGAACTCATATTCAAAAGAGAGTACGAGTATCATGTGAAGCATCACAAAATCAGGGGTATGCTATACATAGAAAGTTTGAGTATTGATCCTAAAAGCGAAGAAAAACTTTACTTTAACAGAGATGAGTATAAACGTCTATAAAATTCTTAATACCTATTTTAACTGGAGGAAAATATTATGATAGCTTATTGCGGAATAAATTGCGAAGAATGCAAAACATTTATCGCTACCAAAAAGAATGATGATAATTTAAGAAAACAAGTAGCTGAAGAATGGTCGAAAATGTATAACGCAGATATCAAACCAGAACATATAAACTGTACTGGTTGTAAAGGCGATGGTATAAAATTTTCTCATTGCGAAAATGGTTGTGAAATCAGAAAATGTGCAATGCCAAAAAAAATAAAAAACTGCACACAATGTTCAGAATATGTTTGCAGTAAATTAAAAGAGATGTTTAAAATAGCTCCTGAACTAGAGGGAAATCTAAAAAAACTAGAGGAACAATAAGGTTCACATTAAACAATAGCAGAACACAATATAGTTAGTAAGCTTAAACACGGAAAAATGACAAATAAAACAAAAACTCCCGTAAATATATGGGAATCATTAATCATAATCGCTTTTCTCGGAATAACACTATTTTTGAGTATAGCCAAATATGAATCCGACGCAAGAATCCCCGTGATAGTAGCAATAATATTACTATCTTTATTAGCGATAAAAAAAGGTTTTACCTGGGCAGAAATTCAACATAGCATTGTAGAAACAATAAAAGAATCATTACCGGCACTCATAATTTTGATGATAATCGGACTTTTAATCGCAAGTTGGATAGCATCAGGAACCGTCGCAACGATGATATTTTATGGATTAAAAATTCTATCACCAAAAATATTTTTGGCAGCCGGATTTGTTTTATGTTCGATAGTATCAACTGCAATAGGTAGTAGTTGGACAACGGTCGGCACAATCGGAATAGTTTTTGTAGCCATCGGACAAAGCATGGGAATCCCTCTCCCTGTCACAGCTGGTGCTGTGATTTCGGGTGCTTATGTCGGGGATAAAATCAGTCCTGTTTCAGATACCACTAATGTCGCATCTGCAGCCGCGAATGTAAATTTATTTGTGCATATAAAACATATGTTGAAAACAACTTGGATAGCTTATGTAATAACTTTAATCGCATTTTTAATTTTGAGTATGAAATATCAATCGAGCGTTGATTATGCAAAAATCACAGAAATCACGACTGCAATAAAAAATTCTTTTTCAGTTTCACCAGTTTTACTTTTACCGCCTGCCGTTTTGATTTATTTAAGTGCAAAAAAGAAACCAGCAATCCCGACACTAATTTTTGGAACATTGCTTGGCTGTATTTTGGCAGTAATTTATCAAGATATTGGATTGAAAGAATTGCTTGGTTCACTATGTGGTGGGTACACAGCAACCACTGAAAATAGTTTTGTGAACGAACTATTATCTCGTGGCGGAATCGACAGCATGATGTGGACGGTCTCATTAATTTTCTGTACGATGAGTTTCGGTGGTGTAGCAAGAGTGAGCGGAATGTTGAACTCTTTATCCTCTGCAATCTTAAAAATTTCACAAAAAGCAAGTTCGATTGTTGCATCAAGTGTCTTGACTGGCGTATGTTTCAACTTTTTATTATCTGATCAATATTTATCCGTAATTTTGACCGGTAATATGTATCGTGATATATATAAGGAAAAGAGAATCAAGCTGGAAAACTTATCGCGTGCCGCGGAAGACGGCGGGACGGTTACATCTTGTTTAGTACCTTGGAACACTTGCGGAGCATTCTGTATGGGTGTTTTAGGGATATCACCATTTGCATATTTGCCGTATGCGTTCTTCAATATTTTGACTGTTGTGATAGCAATAGTATTAGCAAAGACAACTGCTAAAAGTATAACTTATTACGACGACGCCAAAGAAAATAAATTTAATGGATAATATCAAAAGATACTTTCATATCGCTCATTCTTAATTTTTGTTTACTGGGTTTGTTATGGATTTATTATTAAAACCTAAATTTATTGTTTTGTTTCCATTTTCTGCAATTATTTCTGCTCTCACCTGACCTGCTAATTCGTCCAGCTTAATTTTTGGGTTGTCTTTCATTATTGATAATGCTTTTTCATATTGCACATTATCTTTTGTTAGAAAATATAAATTTTCTAAATTCTGACGAGTTTTAACTATATCGTATCCTAATTTTTTAAATAGATCGTTCATTCTATAACCAACTGTTCTTGCTCGCAACCCTCTGGATACCTGCAAACCTGCTTCATTCATCTCTTTAAACAATGCATAACCTAATCCTTTAATAAAGGATACTTCTTTCAACGAATCTGTTTTTACAAGGGATATTATTGAGAGTTTTGTAAACTCTTCGAAAGACAGCCTTCTTGTTAAACCAACTGATTCCTTAAATGCTTTTATTACTAATTTAATTGTTAAACCTGCTACCTTGGTTGGATTTATTGGTCTTGGTGCTTCCATCACTGGTGCTTGTTCAATTTTTGTTTCTACTAATTTATTCAAAGTATCAGTAGCATTGATACCACTTGATACTAATAATAAGCTCGTTGTTAAAATTATTATTTTTCTCATTTTGTTTCTCCTAACTTAAAATTCTATAACTATATTTTACCTGTTGCCCCACTTTCTCACAAGACCCAAAAGTACTAGTACTATATAGTATTTTAGTACCATATAAAAACAATAGGGGTTTGCTGGAAACAGCAAACCCCTATACCCCCCTAAAAGAAATCCAATAAGAAAAAAATAATTATTCTTGGAGGAGGACCAAATAGAATTGGTCAAGGAATTGAGTTTGATTATTGCTGTTGTCATGCAAGTTTTTCATTAAAAGACGCAGGCTTTGAGACTATC
>CAYPLD010000012.1:0-16636 GCA_964411485.1 uncultured Elusimicrobiaceae bacterium
AAAGTGGTTGGGACAGGATTCGAACCTGTGTAGGGCGTAGCCCGACGGTTTTACAGACCGTTGCTTTTGACCGCTCAGCCACCCAACCTATTACAAAAAACAAGACAGAAATTCTGCCTATAAGTAAATTATATCAAATTTTTCTTTCTATAATCAAAAACGCTTATTTACTTTTGTTTCTAAATCGGGTACAATATTTCCAAGTCAATTTGCTTTTCGCAAAGATTTTTTCAAATTGGCTTGGAACTTGTGGGGATACAACTTTTTAGGAATATATCAAAACTACATTTTTAAAGATTGGTAAAATATACTTATATGAAACTAACAGAAAATAAAATTTTTCAGGTATCTGAATTAAATGGCATCATCAAAGAAATTTTGGACGAAACATTTTCTGATGTCCTAATCGAAGGTGAAATCTCAAATCTCCGCAAAGCATCAAGCGGTCATTTTTATTTCGATCTAAAAGATAAAAATGGTCTTATCCCCGCCGTTATGTTCAAGGGTTATGCGTGGCAAATGAAATCAGATTTACAAGACGGCACAAATGTTTTATTGCGTGCCGATTTGAGTTGTTATGTCAAACAAGGACGTTATCAATTAATTGTAAAATCAGTCCAAACAAAAAGCAAAGGCAATCTCTTTCTTGAATTTGAAAAATTAAAAAAGCAACTCGCTTCCGAAGGATTGTTCGACGATAAACATAAAAAATCAATCCCTGAACGACCAAAAAAAGTTGGTGTTATAACATCGCTCGAAGGTGCGGCATTACGAGATATAATTTCTGTGCTAAAAAGACGAAGTCCAAACCTAAAAGTTGTCATCGCTGGCTGTCTAGTACAAGGTGATGAAGCAAAATTTCAGATTGTTGAGTCAATCGAAAATCTAAATAATCTCAAACCAAAACTAGACATAATTTTATGTGGAAGAGGTGGCGGAAGCATCGAAGATTTATGGGCTTTTAACGAAGAAATTGTCGCTCGTGCAATTTATAAAAGTAAAGTTCCGATAATTTCTTGTGTGGGTCATCAAACCGATTTTACAATCGCTGATTTTGTCGCTGATTTGCGTGCTGAAACACCAACAGCGGGTGCTCAAATAATTAGCGAAGCAAACAAGGATACTTTATTTTATCTAAACACAATTAGTTCAAATCTGATAAATAATTTCGAAAATTATTATCAGCAATTGGCTCAAGAATTGGACGGATATTCCGACGATATACAAACAAACATTGAAAGTTTATTAGAAACTCAAGAAAACAAAATCGCGAACGCTTTGGACAAGTTAAATGGATTAAGTCCTTTGTCGGTTTTGAAGCGTGGTTTTAGCTTGGTGATGAAAAAAAGTGGAAAAATTATCAAAACAAAAAAAGATGTGGAAACTGGTGAGAAAATAAAAATAAAAACATTAAAAGATGAAATCGATTGCGAGGTATTATAATGACAAAAAATACATTTGAAACAAAACTTGAAAGATTAGAAGAAATTTCCAAAAATTTGGAAAAAGATACAAAAAACTTGGACGAATCACTTGCTTTATTTGAAGAAGGCACAAAATTGAGCAAAGAATTGTTTGAAACTTTGAAAAAAGCAAAATTAAAAATCGAAGTTTTGAAAAAACAGCATGGAAAAATTTTTACAGAAGATTTAGATGAAGAATAAAAAGAAACGGCTGGATATTTCGCTTGTCGAACGAGGCGTTTGCTCGTCGAGAGGTAAAGCCCAAGCGAATATAATGGCTGGAAAAGTTTTGGTAAATAATCAAACAGAATATAAGGCAGATAGAAATATTTTGCCCGATGATTTGTTGGCTCTAAAAGAACCTGCTTGTCCGTATGTTTCACGTGGCGGGTTCAAATTGAAAGAAGCATTAGAAAAATTTAATATCTCGGTAAAAGATAAAATTTGTGCTGATATAGGGGTGGCCACAGGTGGGTTTTCGGATTGTATGATACAAGCAAGTGCAAAAAAAGTTTATGGTATCGATGTCGGCAAAGGACAACTTGCTAGCGAAATGAATCGATACGATAATTT
The DNA here is from genome assembly GCA_964411485.1 of uncultured Elusimicrobiaceae bacterium. Taxonomy (GTDB): domain Bacteria; phylum Elusimicrobiota; class Elusimicrobia; order Elusimicrobiales; family Elusimicrobiaceae; genus Pseudelusimicrobium. The sequence continues at coordinate 2,037 of CAYPLD010000012.1, forward strand.
CGTGTTCAAACCAGAAACCAATGCCCGATACCTCACTCCAGATGTTTTTGACGAAAAATTAGAAGTTGTCGCAATTGATGTATCGTTCATTTCGCTAAAACTGATTTTAGAGCCAGTACTAAATTGTATGGCAGAAAATTCAGATCTTATCTGTTTGATAAAACCTCAATTTGAGCTTTCAAAAAAAGAAGCTCCTCAAGGGATAGTCAAAGATGACGCCATAAGACAATCAGCTGTAGATGGATTGCGTAGCTGGTTTGCCGAAAATTTGGCAACCAAATTTTCGGCTAAAGACAGCCAAGTGATAGAATGCAGTACTCACGGCACAAAAGGCAACATAGAATATCTCTGGCATATTGTTGTCAAAGCAAAATAGATTATGTATAATATAGAAAACCCGAGCTTAAGGTAAATCAACAGTCTTAAAGTGGTATAAGACTGTATTTTTATCTTTAATTTATTAAATAAGGTGATACACAGTATGAGCAAAACATTTTTACCTAGTGTAAAAGAAGTAGAAAATTCAAGAGAATGGCACAAGTTTGACGCATCAAAACAACCATTAGGAAGAATTGCATCAGAAGTTGCAAAGCTTTTAATGGGCAAACACAAGGCATTTTTTACCCCGCATATGGATTGTGGAGATTATGTTGTAATAACAAACTCCGACAAACTAAAGCTAACCGGTAAAAAAATCGAACAAAAATATTATTTCAGACATTCCGGCTATGCAAGTGGTGCTAAAGAAGTACCCGTCAAAAGACAACTCGGAAAAGATTCAAGAAAAGTCGTAGAACTTGCAGTAAAAAGAATGTTAAATGACAATAAATTGAGAGCTAAAAGAATGAAACGGCTCAAAGTTTTTGTCGGAGAAGACACAAAATTTACTGGCAGATTTAATGCCAAAAAAACAGAGGCAAAATAATGGTAAAAAATACTATTAAAGTAGGAAGAAGAAAAACATCTATTGCACAAGCAAAAATAATTGCTGGTAAAGGTGATATAGCAATCAACAAAAAACCTTTAACAGATTATTTCAAAGGATGTGGAAGATATCAACAAACGATATTATCTCCTTTTGTATTGTTAAAAGCTGAAGGCAAATATGATACCACTATCAAAGTTGAAGGTGGTGGTATTTCTTCGCAAGCAGGTGCAATAAGACATGCTGTGGCAAGAAGTTTGGCTTTGATGAGTGAAGATAATAAGAAAGCAATGAAAAAAGCTGGCTTTTTGACAAGAGATCCGAGAATGGTAGAAAGAAAGAAACCGGGTCAACCAAAAGCACGTAAAAAGTTTCAATTCTCAAAACGATAAGACTAGAGAATTATTATTTACAAAAAACCCCGTACTTTTATACGGGGTTTTTTTATTTGATTTAATTTGTTATATTGAAGTGATAAGCAATTGTAGTGCTTTAATTCAACTTCAAGGAGAGATTATTATGCCGATTCCAAAATGTTCTGAGGATTTAACAAATCTTCCACCGTATGTTTTTATTCAAGTAGCAAAATTCAAAAACAATGCTATTGCAAAGGGAAAAGATATCATCGAATTTGCTCAAGGCAATCCAGATATACCAACACCAAAGCATATCGTAAAAAGTGTTTGTGATGCTGTCACAAACGACAAATCAACACATCGATATCCGACTTTTGAAGGTATCAAACCATTGCGAGAAGCAATCGCTGGCTGGTACAAAAGAAAATATGATGTTGACATAGATCCAGAAACTGAAGTCTTGCCACTTATTGGCTCGAAAGAAGGTTTGGGTCATTTATATTGCACTTATGTGTCCGATGATGACTATATTGTATCATCAAATCCATCATATCCAGCACATTACTTTACCGTTAATATGTGTCCGGGAAAACTTCATATGCTTCCGATAAACGAAGAAAATGATTATAAGATGGATTTGAAAAGCATACCAAAAGAAATTGCGGACAAAACAAAAATTTTGATTATAAACTATCCGAACAATCCAACTGGAAAAACAATAGATGATGGCAGTTTGTTCGACGAAGCAATAGATTTCGCTAAAGACAAAAATATGTTAGTCTTAAACGATTTCGCATATTCCGAAATTTATTTTGACGATTATTATCCACCATCAATAATGCAACATCCCGAAGCAAAAAAATATTGTTTGGAATATAATTCATTGTCGAAATCATACAATATGGCCGGTTGGAGAATCGGTTGGGTTGTCGGCAATGCAGAAATTATTGCAAATCTAAAAAAATATAAAAGTTTCATCGACTATGGTATCTGCGGATTCATTCAAAAAGCCGCCGTAACAGCTTTAACAGGTGATCAAAAATGTGTCGAAGATATGCGAAAAACATATCAAGAAAGACGAGATGTAATGTTGGAATCATTTGAAAAAGCTGGCTGGAAACTAGAAAAACCACGAGCAACACTATATTGTTGGTCAAAACTTCCAGAAAAGTGTCGACATATGAAAAGCATAGAATTCGTCGAAAAACTCATTATGGAAGAGGGTGTTGTGTTTTCACCGGGCAGTGGCTTTGGTCCACATGGCGAAGGATATGTCAGAATCGCACTGGTTGAAAATGTCGACAAAATAAAAGAAGCCGGAAAAAGATTAGAACGTTTCTTGTCGAAAATGTAAAATATAAGTAAGCAATAAAAAAAGGCAGCGCTTTTATTGCTCTGCCTTTTTTAATTAGGAGATAATTATGAAAAAATTCTTGACCAAAATAAGTTTACTGCTCGCACTTTTATTACTTGTCGTTTTAGCTGGTGCGAAGGATATCGTTATCTATCACACAAGCGACACACACGGACATTATTATTCAAAATACGCAACTTGGGATATGCAAAATTTTGATAGAAAGATAGGCGGGTACGCAGTCCTAAAAAATTTGATAGATCAAGAAAAAAATCCATATTTGCTATTAGATAGTGGCGACTTTACACGTGGTTCTATCGAGGATAATGAAAGCAAAGGAAAATATGCAATCGAATTTATGAATAAGGTTGGATACGATGCCAGTATTATAGGAAATCACGAGTTTGACTATGGAATGGATAATCTAAAAAAAAGATTAAAAATGGCAAAATTTGATTTTTTAAATTCAAATATTTATGATAAAAAAGGAAAGCTAGTAAAAAACACAAAACCATATAAAATATATAAAGTTGATGGCATAAAAATCGCAGTTATTGGTGTCGGTCGGGGATATAATTCTGATGAAAACCCATGGAAAACAATCACAGCAGAAAAAGGTATTGCAAGCGTTATTGAAAAAGCAAGCAAAAAGGCGGATGCTGTTATTGTATTGGCTCATAGTAGTGTCAAAAAAGAAGAAGCGTTTTTTGTTAGCAATGTGGATGTTGCCAGATTTTTTCCAAATCAAATTGACCTGTTTTTAGGCGGACATTATCATGCCGAAATACAAAATTATTATGATAAAAAATCTGGCACAGTTTTTATAGAAAGTGGAAGTTATTTTAATAAAGTCAGCAGAATTGTAATTGATTTTGACGACAACACAAAAGAAATTCGAAAGATTGGCTCTAAATTAGTTCCACTTTGGGTTGATATTTATGGCGAGAACGAAGATATTATTATTTTCGGCGATAAATTCAAAAACAAACAAGCGGATATCATTATAGGAAAATCAAGAACTCCCATCAAAAAACATTCTGATATAAAAACCCGAATTGACTCTCCACTAGGCAGTTTCATTTCTGACGTAATACAAAAATATGCGGGTACACAAATCGCAATACAAAACAGCGGAGGCGTTAGATCCGATCTTGGTATGGGAAACATCACTTATCGTGACATGTATAACGTTTTACCGTTTCCGAACACAATCACTTATATGAATGTTTCAGGTAGTTTTTTACAAGAACTATTTATAGATGCTTTGAAAACCGAAGAATTACAATTACAACAATCTGGTTTGGAAATCACATATACACGCGAAAAAAATAAAATTAAAGATTTACAAATATGTATCGACGGAAAATTGATAAATCCAAAGGATAATTTCACACTTGCAACAAATGACTACACGGCTAAAGGGGGAAGCGAAGGAAAGCTGTTCAAAAAGATACAACATAAAGTAATTACCAATACTAGCGTTCGAGATGTGGTCGCGGAATACATCAAAAACAACAAAGAAATTTCCGCACCAGAATCAGGTCGAATAAGGATAAAATAAATTGAAAAAAATATTTTTTATTGCGATTTTAATCAGCACAATATTTTTAACTAGTTGCTTCAACAAAAGCAAAGAGGTTGACGTGTTTTTTATTGGTTCAGTTCAAGGTTATTATGAAAATTTCAGTAATTTGAAAACTTTTTTAGACACAAATAAACATCAAAATAGTTTGGTTTTATCGACGGGAGATTATTTTTCTCAAACACCAGAAGGAATATATAGTAAAGGTAAAAATATTTTTACGCTTTTAGGTCTTGTTGATGTAAATGCAACTGGTATTTTTTCCGAAGATTTAGAATTTGGCTGGGATAGTATTAAAGAAAATGCCAACAAAAAAAATGTAAATATAATTTCTTCAAATGTTTCGAATGATTCGCTAAAACCATATTACATAAAAGAAATTAATGGTATTAAATTTGCTGTTTTGTCGATTATGTCTAGCGAAAAATTAAAAAACTTTGAGCCAACAAAACTCAGTGGACTAAAAATTAAAAATGAAATAAAAAGTATAAGACATAAAGCAGATGTAGTTGTTTTGATAAGTCCAAAAGAATTATTGAGCAAGGATCTACTAAATAAAAGTGATGATATAGATATAATTTTAACTAATGATGCGTCAGAAAAAGATAATTTTTATCAAAAAAATGGAGTTTGGGTAGCGTCTTGTCAAAACCAATTAAAAGAAGTTTGTGAACTGAAAATTAAAATTACAAAGTCTAAAAAAATACGAAAAGTTTATTTTGAAAAATATAGTTTAGAAAATGTTGCTCAAGATATTGAGTTCAAAAAAATTATCGATAATATTTATGCAAAAATTCATAAAAAACTAGATAGAAAAATAGCGTCAACAAAAATTAATTTTTCACATTCGGCAATGGCTGATAAAGTCGCACATTGTGTGTCGAAAGTTTATGGGCGACCAGCTATCATTAATTCTGATTTAATAAAAAATGAACTATCAATAGGCAATGTTAGTTTGAGAAATGTTTATGAAATTTTACCGCAAGAAAATTATATAATTTTGCTTGATATAAAAGGTACGAAATTAAAAACTGCTATTTCAAAAAATTTAAATTATGATATAAACAATTTGCCCGGAACATCAGGTTTAGAAATTGAATATTCTGAAAATTCAAATGGTAAAAAAGAATTGATAAAGCTAAAAAGAAAAGGAATCAATGTTTTGGATAAGCGGACATATCGACTAGCCATTTCCGACGATATTTTCCGTGGCTCGCTCGGTCATGATAGGTTTTTAGATATGGTCGAACTCAAAAAAACGTATAAGCCAATCGATGAAATTTTGACTTGGTGTTTTAGATCTGAACGAAAAATTTACGAATCAAAAAATGCATACAAAAAAATTAATCAAAAAAATTAAAATTGGAAAATTAGAACTCAAAAATAATTTATTTTTAGCACCACTGGCTGGAATAACGGATAGTCCTTTCAGGATTATGTGTTTACAAGGTGGGGCTGGTTTAGTTTGGGCTGAAATGGTGAGTTCGCAGGCATTAAAATATGAAAACGAAAGAAGCAATAAAATGCTTTTTATTGACAAAAATGAACATCCTGTCGCAATGCAAATTTTTGGTAGCGATTTAGAAAGCATCGCAATATCTACCAAAAAAGCTGATGAGTTTGGTGCTGATATTATCGACATAAACGCTGGCTGTCCGATGAAAAAAATCTTAAAATCAAATTCTGGTGCGGCGTTGATGTATGATGAAGTTTTGCTCGGAAAAATCATAGCGACTGCTGTAAAATCTACAAAAAAACCAATCACTCTAAAAACACGAATTGGGATTAAACAAGGACAAATCACTGGCGACAAGCTCGCTCAAATTGCAGAACAAGAAGGTGCGTCTGCCGTTTGCATTCACGCAAGATATGTGAGTCAGATTCATAGCGGTAATCCAGATTTAGATGCACTCGCTAAAGTTTGTAATAGTGTGAAAATCCCAGTGATTGCAAACGGCGGAATACAAGACTATGAAACTGCGAAAAAAATGTTTGAAACCGGTGCAAAAGCTGTGATGATTGGCAGATCAGCAATAGGAAATCCAAGTATATTTCAAAATCTCGTAGACACTGACAACGGCAAAATTCCCAAACCGTTGATATTGGATAATCAACTCAAGTTATTCTTAAAGCTCGTTGAATCCAACACAAAATATTATGGCGAACGGATGGGAATTTTGCGAAGTCGTAAAGTTGTGAGCTATTGGATACGAGGTTTTGAAAAATCAGCACTCATCAGACAAAAACTTATGAACTGCTCGACTTTAGACGAAGTTAGACAGCTAATCCTCAAAATGATATCATAGACATATACAATATTTACGGACGACCCCAATGGATACTCAAGCAAAAGCACTAACCCCCTTGATGAAACAATATCAAGAGATAAAAAAATCACATAATGACGAAATATTATTTTTTCGGCTAGGCGATTTCTATGAAATGTTTGAAGAAGATGCCAAAATCGCTAGTGCGATTTTGGGTTTGGCTTTAACAGCTAGAAATGGTACTGCGATGTGTGGGGTTCCGCATCATAGCAGTTCGAGTTATATCGGGAAATTGTTGAAAGCTGGAAAAAAAGTCGCATTATGTGAGCAAGTGTCTGAACCTACCGCTGGAGTCAAACTTGTTGAACGAAAAGTTGTTCGAGTAATCACTCCCGGCACAATTTTGGAAGATGATATGCTTGATAGTAAAAACAGCAATCATCTTATCTCGATTTATGCCGAGGATAAGGGCTGGGGGATAAGTTGTCTTGATGTTTCCACTGGCACATTTTGGACTAGCGAAAATTCAAAAGATAAACACTATCTATCACTTTCCGATGCGTTATCAAAAACAAATCCAACTGAAATTTTAATCGATAAAGAAAGTTATGTTAAACTCAAATCAAAAGTTTTAATCCCAGAAAACATCGTCTTCACACATACAAGACGATTAACCGGAAATATTGTATTACCAAAACATTGGGCCGGTGAAAAAGTCTGGGAAGATAAAAAATTAGCATTAAAAAGTGCGATTTCGGCTTATGAATATGTCGGGAAAAATGAAACAAATATCAAAGACTTTTTAGTCCCAACACATAAAACCCTAAGCGATACTTTGTCGCTAGACCAAAATGCTGTGCGAACATTAGAACTCGTAAAAACCGATGCAGGTCGAAAAAATTCTCTGTGGAAAATACTCGATAATACAAAAACACCAATGGGTTCTCGAACACTTAAAAATTGGATATTAAATCCACTGCTCGATGTCCGCAAAATTTCAAAAAGACAAGATTCTGTTGAATATTTTGTAGGCGATGAGAATTGCAGAGCAGAACTTTTTGAAATTTTGCGGACAATATCAGATATCGAAAGAATCAGTGCGAGAATATCAGCTTTTAGAGCAAGTCCTCGAGATGTAGCAGGTTTGAAAAAATCATTACAAACAATACCTCGATTTAGAAATTGGCTTGCTAAATATGGCGAAAAATTTTCAGAAATAAAAGAAAATTTTTCGCAAGTCTATGCCCCACTCCAAGAAGTCCAAGCATTGCTTGAAAAAAGCATAGAGGACGAACCACCAATAAAAATAGCTGATGGAAAAATCATCAAACAGGGCTATCATGCAGAGTTGGACGATTTGAGAAATCTAAAATCAAATAGTGCTACAACCCTATCCGAGATTTGTGATAGAGAAAGAAAGCGAACAAATATTCCAAAACTAAAAATCGGATACAATTCTGTGTTTGGATATTACATCGAGGTCGGCAAAGCAAGTGTGAGCAAAGTGCCGTATGATTATGTCCGAAAACAAACGCTAACAAATGCCGAACGATTCATCACTGAAGAATTAAAAGAAATAGAAACAAAAATTCTTAATGCTGAAGAAAAAATCTTAAAACTAGAAAATTTCTTGTTTGATGAAATAAAAAAATTCTTAACACAACATATCCCATCATTAAAAATGTTCGCAACCTGTCTAGCAGAACTTGATGTTTACAACTCACTTGCAATTGCATCAGTAAAAGGTAATTACACAAAACCAAATGTTAATGATAGTGCCGATATTCAAATCGTCAAAGGCAGACATCCCGTAGTAGAGGTCAATCTACCTGCCGGCAAATTCGTCGCAAACGATTTGAATATCGGCGACAAAAACCCGCAAATATTGATGATAACTGGTCCAAATATGGGTGGTAAAAGTGTCTACTTAAGACAAAATGCATTATTGGTGATTATGGCTCAAATGGGTAGTTTTATACCAGCAGAAAGTGCAACTATTGGTATTGTCGATAAAATAATGACACGTATCGGTGCTCAAGATGCACTCAATCGTGGCGAAAGTACTTTTATGGTAGAGATGAAAGAAACTGCGAACATTTTGCATAGTGCTACATCAAAAAGTTTGATTTTGTTAGACGAAGTCGGCAGAGGCACATCAACATTTGACGGAATCTCAATCGCTTGGGCAATCACAGAATTTTTATATAAACCGAAAGGGGGTCCAAAGGTTTTATTCGCTACACATTATTTTGAACTGACAGAACTCGAAAATAAATATAAAGGCATAAAAAATTATCATGTCGAAGCACAGGAATATCAAAATAATGAAGGCGAAACCGAACTTGCGTTTTTATATGAAGTGAGAGAAGGTGCGGCGGATAAATCATATGGTATTCATGTCGCAGAACTTGCAGGACTTTCTCCAACCTGTATCGTAAGAGCTAAAAAAGTGTTAAAAGATTTAGAAACTAAAAGTGATATCAACATTGTCAAAAAAGAAAAAAATCATCAGAACGATTTATTTTCAGCACCATTGCTCGAGGAAATAAAGCTCGCAGATCCTGAAAAACTTACCCCCCTTCAAGCATTGGAACTCGTGACTGAATGGAAAAAGAGGTTATCAGATAATGATTAAAATTTTAGACGAACAAACTAGTGGTAAAATCGCGGCAGGCGAAGTTATAGAACGACCAGCCAATGTACTAAAAGAACTTTTGGAAAATTCTATAGACTCTGGTGCAACAATCATAAACATAGAAATTGAAGATGCTGGCAAAAAATTAATACGTGTGAACGACAATGGTTCGGGTATGGGGAAAGAGGATTTGAAGTTATCGGTATCTCGGCACGCGACTAGCAAAATAACAAATTTTAACGATTTGGATTCGCTTAACACTTTTGGATTTCGTGGCGAGGCATTATATTCAATCGCAGCAGTTTCAAAATTGATAATTTCGAGTGGAAATGGCAAAGAAGCTAGTAAAATTTTAATCGAAGGTGGGAAATTCAAAAGCCAATCTGCATCGCCTAACATAAAAGGTACGACCGTTGAAGTTCGTGATTTATTTTATAATGTTGCCCCCCGATTAAATTTCTTAAAATCAGATAATGTCGAACGAGGACATTTGTTAAAAGTCGTCGAAGAATGTGCTCTTGCCAATCTTGATGTTTCATTCAATGTCAAAGCGAACGGTCGGGAAATTTATAATCTAAAAGCAAATCCTAAAAATGATATCCAAACAAAAATTTTATCAAGAACAAAAGAAATTTTAGGTGAAAATGTCAGTAAAAATCTACAATTTACCGAACATAAATTCCTAAATCTAAAAGCATGCTTTTTACCAGTTGATAGTATGATATCAACAAGAAATTTACAATTTTTCTTTACAAATCGACGACCCGTTACCAGTAAAATATTTCAACAGGCACTATACAACGCGTACAAAGATTTTAGACAACCAAACAAACATCCAGCTTGTGTGATTTATCTGCAAATGGATCCATCAGAATTTGATGTAAATATTCACCCTCAAAAACGAGAGATTAGTTTTATCGATAGTAGCTCTGTATACAATTTAGTAAAGGGAAAATTATCAGAAGCATTATTGCCAAAACAAGTTAAAACAGCCGATCTGGGTGAAGCAAAAAATCTTGAACAAACATTAGATAGTTTTAAGCCAATTCCATCAGCATTAGACGGAAAAATTCCAGATGCAATAGTTCATAAAAGTTTCGAAAGCAAACAAAATGCAGTCAAAGATTTTGAGGAAGCTGAAGTTTATAAAGCTCAACAAACACAGAAACAACAAGAAAATTTGGTTTTTGAGCCAGTAAAAGAATCTAAACATTGGTATAATCCACCTTATGAATATAAAGGACAGGTCAGTAAGACTTTTTTATTGTTCGAAAATCCAGATGGCTTGATAGTTGTAGATCAACACGCCGCACAAGAACGTGTTTTGTATGAAAAGTATCTAAAAGAGTTGAACAATAAAAAAGTGAGCGTCCAAGAACTTATGTTTGATGTTTTAATCAAACTTCCTGCCAGCAGTATAGATAATATAATGGATTGGCGAGGTTTTTTGAAAGATGCAGGATACAATATCTCACAAGCATCTTATGGGGTGTTGAAAGTAAATTCTTATCCTAATATATTCAAGTTTGATGAAAACGAAATAACAGATTTGTTTACAGCATTATCAGAGATATTGGCTGATCCGAAATCTATAACCGATGAGATAAAGAAAAACACTATCGCCTTGTTTTCCTGTAAGAAATCTGTCAAAGCTAATCAGAGTTTGAGTCAAAAAGAGGCAGAAACCCTAACCCAAAACCTAAAATCCTGCAATGACGGGCTACATTGTCCTCACGGCCGACCCACAATGATAAGTTTCACTGCTAAAGATCTGTATAAACAATTCGGAAGAATATAAACTAGTACTTTAGCACTAGTTCGAACTAGTACTAAAGTACCTTGTACCGATTTCCGCTATTGGCTAAAATATTACTATGATAAGAGTTTTTTTCCGGAGGAACAATAATGAATAAAATAATAAAAATAGTAATAGTAGCACTAATAATTTGTCTAACATTACCAAACGCCAACGCTGGTTTGTTTTCTGAAAGAACAATTAATTTAGTTGATAAAAAATTAGGGTCTGTAAACAATCAGAATAATCATTCTAAAAAGGAAGCAAAACAACAGTTAATAACCCTTATAGAAAAAGACAACTATTATAATGAAGAAGAAATGAGAAGTCGTATTATAAGTAACTTTTGTTATCTTCAAATTGTTTTAGATAAAAAATACAACACAAATTATGTTCTTTATACAGACAATCCTGAGTGGCTACAACAATGGGATAGAGAGAACTCATCCGTATATATGGGAACATATATAAACATGGTAGATTTAGTCACTGGAAACTTTTTAAATATGTCAGATGAAGAAGTAAAAGAAAAATTTGATTTTGTTATAGATATATTTACTATTAAAAATAAAATGGTCGACAAAACAATATATACATTATACGATGAAAAAACACCTAATGCAGAAGCGTTTTTAATAAAAGATCAAAAAAACACAAGCCTGAAATTAAAATATACAGACTATACATCTCCATAATAGACAATAATTTCTAATACAAAAGACCCCCATGCTTACACCTAGGGGTCTTTTTTTTACTAAAATAAGTATATGGTTAAAATAAGATTTGTCTCTCTACTAATAATTATTGCTACACTTTTTGGGTGCTCTGGTCCTAAAAACAAAAAGGATGGCAAATATTTTGCAAAAATTGATAACAATGAACTAAAAGTTAAAAAAACTTTTCTTATTGAAAATACCCTCTACATAAAATATTTGATAGAAGATAAAGACCTGTTTGTAAAAACAGAAGTACCACCTAAAAATAAAACTAACAAATATTTACACTCGATAACTGATATATCTTTGGAAAAAAATCCTGATATAAAAAATAAAGAAAAACAATTTGTTGTTTATCTTGATACAAATGTTTGGGAAAGCTTTAAAGATAATGCTGTAAAATCTATAGCTCCCAAAAATAAAAAAGAGGCAACATTGTTTTTTATACAAAAATACGAGGTTGTAGCATATATAGATAAAGATGATAAAATAGTCCTATCTGATCTAAAAGATTTACCAAAAGATATAAAAATCACAAAAAGAATCAGTAAAGATGATTTTGAGAAAATATTCACAGATAGTATTGTGAACGAAATAGCTAGTAAATATAAAAATAGAACAAAATTTTTGATAAAAACCACACAATTAATATTAACTCCGTATATTTACATAGATATAAAAGAAAAAATATTTACCTCGTTGATGTTGCCAGACTACTATTCATCATACGGAGAAATACCTTCGCTTTATAGATCAGCTGAAGTTTTATATTCTGCGATTGTGCGTAGTCATTTCATAAAGATTATCACGGCACCTGTGACATCTCTAGGTAGATTATGGGGATTAATAAAATATAGTTTATTCTCTGCAAAACCTTTTGCTGTGAAAAATATTAAAGGTGATATTCCGCCAATCAACACGGAAGCCAAGCCGATGGATCTAGAAGATTTTGATATGTATTTAAACAAAAACATATCACCAAAAACATACAAGGGAACATTGAAGTTTTTGATAGATGGCGAACAGTTTTTCCCACATTTCATACAAAAAATAAATCATGCAACAGAAAATATCTTGATAAGAGTCTATTTGTTCTCGACAGATGAATACGCAATAAAAATTGCGGATTTATTAAAAGAAAAATCTGAAACAATAAAAACTCGTGTAATTTTGGACGATATCATCGCACGGTTGGGTGGTGTCGGAGCTTCGAAAGATGCACAAAGTAAAGATTTTAAACAACCAAAAAGTATAACTGCTTATTTGAAAAAAGATTCCAAAATAAAAATCCATACTCATCCAAATACATTTTTCGTTATGGACCACACAAAAATTTTAACTATAGATAGACAAAAAACGTATATCGGTGGAATGAATATTGGTAGAGAATATCGATATTATTGGCATGATATGATGGCATACCTTGAAGGTCCTATTGCCGGCAGATTCGCTAAAGATTTTTATGTTGCCTATTACGCTTATAGTGGTTGGGGTGATCTTGGATATTTATATGCAAAAGTTTTTAGAAAGAAAAAAACAAAAGAAAATAAAATTGTTGACGACGATATGATAGACATTAGACCATTATACACAAAAGCCAATCATCCGCAGATATATAAGGCACAAATGGAAGCGATTAGAAGATCTCAAAAATATATTTATTTGGAACATGCTTATTTTTCTAGCAACGCTATTTTGAACGAACTGATACGTGCGAGGAAGCGTGGGGTAGATGTTCGCATAATTTTACCCGGTATGAATAATGTCGGAATAATGAATAAAAGTAATCTTACGATGGCAAATAAAATGATAAAAAATGGAATAAAAATTTATGTTTATGATGGTATGAGTCATATTAAAGCTGGAATTTTTGATGGTTGGGCATGTCTTGGTTCTGCCAATCTAGATAAGAGTAGTTTGTTCACAAACAAAGAAGTGAACATAGCGTTCCACGATAAAAAACATGTTGACACATTAAAAAATGAGCTTTTCTTTAAGGATCTTTCCAACTCCCGTGAAATTACCGATATGTTAGAGCTTTCCTGGGGTGATTATGTTGGTGGGTTTTTTGCCAACCAAATGTAGCACACACTCTGTGCTCACCTTTTTCGCTTCAGTGGACAATGTCCACTCATGTTTTTCGCTTCGCGTTTTGCAATAGTCGTTTCTTTCAGAAACTTAATTTTATTGTGTTTATTGAAACATTAAAACCCCCTTTTTATTCCCCCTTTACAAAAGGGGGAAACGTTTTTTCTCCTCTCCCTTTGGGTCGTCAACACAGACTCTGTGAGAGGGTTAAGGTGAGGGCTATGTTTCAGATGAGGTAAAAAATAATATATAATAAAGTGTATGAAAAATAATAAAGCATTTACCACACACACACACACACACACACAACGCTGTGATTCTAATCTAAACAACTTGTCATTGCGAGGAGAGAGGGGCGTCGAGGCTCTCGAACGACGTGGCAATCTCATTCCTTATTATTCTGAACAAACACACTCCTGTCATCCTGAATTGACCCGTAGGAGTCATCCCGAACTTGATTCGGGATCTAGTATAAAATCAGGATCTTATAGTAAGATTGCGGATAAAGCCCGCAATAACAAATCCCTCACCGCAAGCGGTCCCCTCCCTTTTCAAAAAGGGAGAAAGTTGTTTTGTAATAAAGGTTTTACACTTATTGAACTTTTAGTCATTGTATTGATAATAGCAATACTAGGTGCGATAGCATTACCTAAATATATGGTAGCAAGAGATAGGGCTCATCTTTCAGGATTAATAACAATAGCTAAAAATGTAAATGATGCTTTGGATAGAAGAAGTCTTTTTGATGATACCTCTGATAGTACTGCATTAGATTTATTAGATATAAGTTTTAAAAGTAACACAGGAGCTGATTGTACTAGTGATACTTGTAGAATAACTGTTTCAGGTAAGGATTATCTACTTCGTCCTTGGTTGAATGGC
>CAYPLD010000013.1:0-565 GCA_964411485.1 uncultured Elusimicrobiaceae bacterium
TGTGAATTGTAGACAGAGATTCTTCGACTCCCGTTGGTCGCTCAGAATGACAGCGTTGTGTGTGTGTGTGTGTGTGTGGTAGTTTCATTGTTCATATTTCTCATTATCGCAAAAAACAAAAAACAATTCAACCCAAATTTAATCCCACCCCACAACATAACCATTTTATATTATTAACATATTTCGCGAAATATGTTAATATATATACAATTAAATAAATTAATTCTAGTATGTAAAATATTTGGAGGTAGTTGTATGAATAAAAAAGAATATAATGAATTTAAAAAATCTAAAGAAAAATATAAAATGTTGGTTTCTGTCCTAAAGGCAGTAGCAAATCCAACAAGAATATTTATAATAAAAAAATTAATAGAAAGACCACATTGTGTTTTTGAATTCTCTGAAATGACAGGTACTCATTTGCCTGCTATCTCTAGACATTTGATGGTTTTAAGAAGTGCTGGAATTGTATCTTATAAAAAACATAAAACGAAAAGCTTGTACCAAATAACTAACCCAGAAGTTTTGAAATTTTTGAAATATTCCGAAAATATACTATTCCAAA
>CAYPLD010000013.1:575-16054 GCA_964411485.1 uncultured Elusimicrobiaceae bacterium
ATTCTTTCCTTGAGCATTTTTACACGTATATCATGGGTGATAAGCTCTACCTTATTCTGGAATTGGATGAGCACAGTGCGGTAGCCGGGGTGATGACACGTCTGGAGGAATTTGAAAATGTTATTAAAAAAATAAAGTTAAAAAATTTGTCCGTCAGGTGTGTCTTTTATTGTTATACCTTTGGCTTTTAGTTGATTGCGAAGCTCGTCGGATTTTTTGAAATCCTTATCCTTTCTCGCTTGCTTTCTTTCCTCGATAAGTTGTTTTATTTCATCAGAAATTTCTACTTCTTTAGAAACTTCTTCTTTTAATAAATCTAATGCTAAAATTCCATCAGCAAATTTTATAAATTCTTTTTTCTTTGAAGTAGAAATTTCTGATTCTTTCAAAATATCCCACACCAAAGATAATGCTTTTGATGTATTCAAATCATCAAAACACGCATCATTAAATTTGTCTTTATACTCTTCAAATTTCTTGACATTATTCTCTTTTGAATCAGTCAAATTTGCAATCTTTTGTTTCAAACTTTGTAAACTTTTTCTTGCAAAATCTAAACTATCAAAAGTAAATTCAAGTTGCGTTCGATAATGTGCAGTCAAACATAAATATCGATAATCCAGCGGACTATATCCCTTTTTTATAATTTCATCTAAAGTCAAAAACTCGCCACTACTTTTTGACATTTTTCCAGCTGGAATAACTAAAAATTCGCCGTGTACCCAGAAATTCGCAAGTGGTACGCCATTGGCACATTCGCTTTGAGCCATCTCATTGGTATGATGAACATTCACATGATCTATCCCGCCACAATGTATATCTATTGTCGTGCCAAGATACTTGTTCGCCATTGCACTACATTCCAAATGCCAACCCGGAAAACCTTTTCCCCACTCACTATCCCATTCCATTTGCCTTTTTTCTTGCGGCTTTGAAAATTTCCATAATGCAAAATCGGTTGCTTGTTTTTTTTCTTTGTTCGCTTCAACTCTCGCACCTTCTTGTAAACCTTCAAAATTTTTTTCGCCCATTAACTTGTGATAATTTTTATGTTTTGATGTGTCAAAATATAAACCATCACTAGTTTTGTAAACATAACCTTTTTGCTCTAAAATTTTTATGATTGATATCATTTCTTCGATATGATCCGTAGCTTTTGGAGTTTTGTCCGGCATTAAACAATTTAACGCAATAAAATCTTCAAAAAATTTCTTTTCATATTGTTTTGCAATATCCCAAGCACTTTTACCTTCCCGTTTTGCGGATAATTCCATTTTATCTTCGCCGGTATCGGCATCAGAAACCAAATGTCCGACATCAGTAACATTCATAATATGCTCGACTTTATATCCAGCCAAAATTAAAGTTCTTTTGAGTATATCCTCGAAAATATAAGTTCTCAAATTGCCAATATGAGCAAAATTGTAGACCGTCGGTCCGCAAGTGTAAAGACCAACTTCACCTTTTTCGATTGGCTTAAATTCTTCTTTCTTTTTAGTCAAACTATTGTATAATCTCATCTTGTTTTTCTTCTAAAAACTCACCGTAAAGATTCGTTATGTTACCAAAAAATTTATCACAAACTTCTTTACCTTTATCATCTGAAAATCTTTCGCTAATCATACATTTTATATCTATTTCTGATAATGGATTCACCGAACCTGCAGGAGAAAGCATATATGTAAAACCAATTTTGGAATAATCTTCAAAAACTTTTAAATAACTTTCATCCAAAACTTTTTGAAAATCGCTCAAATCATTTGACGTTGCTTCCGCACCAATAGGATATTTTTTTGACGCTATTTCCACAGCTAAATCCCCGTAAACACCAGTATCACCTATCACATCTGAATTCTCAATATCTATCTCTATCTCGTATTGTTCTTGACCCAATACAGAAGGTTCTTCTAGTTCGTCACTATCGTAAATTTTTGGACTTTCATATTCCTCATAACTTTCGTATTCACTATAATCTACACGTTCGTATCTATCTTTTTTACCCGTGCTAGCACAACCTGCTATCAAAAACACCAACAATAATATTAAATACTTTCTCATTTTATCTCCACGGTTACGATTGCATGTGCAGTACACGCTTTTGCATTTCCGATTGCACCTAAATGTTCGTAACTTTTTGCTTTGAAACTTATGTCTTTTATATTTAATTTAAAAATTTCGCTCAAACTTTTTCTTATCTCATTATAATGTGGACTTATCTTTGGCTCTTCCGCAATCAAAGTAACATCCATATGAATTATTTTAGCTTTTTTATTCTTGAGAACGTCCATTACTTTTTCTGCTATCACCACACTTGATATTCCCATTATAGTAATATCGGTAGGTGGATAATAAAGCCCTATCTCACCTGCACAAATCGCACCTAGTGTGGCGTCGCATACTGCATGTAATACTACATCTCCATCAGAATGACCTAACAGCCCCTTATCATGCTTGATTTCATATCCACCGACAATAAACTTTCGTCCTTTTTCCATTCTATGTAAATCAAAACCCAAGCCCACTCTTGTTTTTGACACTTTCTTTGCTCCTTCACTAGCGAATGATTCTGCTAATAATAAATCTTCTGGAGTAGTTATCTTGATATTTTTATAACTGCCCTCCACAACTTTTATTTTTATGTCAAGTTTTTCAACTAGACTAGAATCGTCAGTTGCTTTTTGATTGTTTTTAAATTTTTTAAGTGCTTTTTTCAATGTTTTTATTTCATAACATTGTGGTGTATAAATTTCGTATAATTTTTCTCTTTGTAAAGTCTTTTTGACTTTGTTCTTTTCAACTTCTTTAATCGTGTTCTTTACCGGTGCACCCAAAACTGATGCCTTATTTTTTATCGCAGATTTTATCACTGCTAAAATATCTTTTTTTTCTGCGAATGGTCTTGCACTATCGTGAACTGCCACTATTTTTGATTTTTCTGACACAACTTTCATCGCATTTTGTAACGATTTTAATCTCGTAGTACCACTATTACAAATTTTTATTTTCTTGAATTCTGCTTTGACTTTTTTAGCCACTTTTTTATCGCAGGCGAGCACAATCTCGTCTATTTGCTTAATATTCAAAAAAGTTTTTATAGTCTTAAAAAGTATCGGCTCGCCTGCTATTTTTAGCATTTGTTTCGACTTGCCCATTCTTGTTCCTGTTCCACCGGCAAGTATCAGAACCGAAACAAATTTTTTATCTATCATTATATTTATCTCGTTTATATTTATCTTTTTTATTATCTCTTCTATCTCGTTTTATTTTGGCAAATATCATTCTTCCAGCTGGTGTTTGAAGTATTGAATAAATATCTATATCAGCTTTTTTGCCGATAAATCTTTTACCGTCTTCTACAACAACCATAGTACCGTCATCGAGGTAACCTATTCCTTGTTCTTTTTCTTTGCCATCTTTCATTATGAACATTTGGATAGATTCACCAGGCAAGACAACTGGTTTTAATGCAAAAGTTAGATCGTTCACATTCAAAACACTCACATTATCAACTGCTGCGATTTTGTTCATATCAAAATTCATAGTTATTATTTGTGCATCTAAACTTTTGGCAAGTTTCACAACTTTTTCTAAAATATCCGTTGGTTTTGGATTTTTTCTGACTATTTTTACAGGTAAATATTTCTTTTCTTGAAGTTGAGCAAGAATATCTAATCCTCGACGTCCTCGTGCTTTTTGAAGTGGATCATCAGATTTTGATAATTTTTCTAATTCACCTAATACAAAAATCGGAACTATCAAAACACCATGCAAAAATTCACTTCGACAAACATCTACAATTCTTCCGTCCATCAAAATACTGCTGTCCAGCACTTTTAAGTGTCGTCCTTTTTTAGATATTCCCATCAAATCTTTAGACCTTACTATTGCTATGAAACCACCCACTATAACCAACATTGAAATTGCTTCATCCCTAAAATCATTCCAAATGTCAGTCATTATTGGTTCTTGTATTTGTAGTATAGTGTAATCCAAGAGCATAAAGATAAGATAACCTAATAATACTCCAAAAAAGCCCAACATTATCGTAAAAAATCTCACACTTCTTACAGAATGTTCTGCACCTATCAAAATAAGTGCACATATTATCCCCACCAAAACACCTCTTAAATCGTGAACCAAAAACTGAAATGTTAATAATGGAAAACCGATTAAACAAGAAATTCTAAATATCCAAATTGGCATATTATTTGCCCTCCCCATGTGTATTACTCATATGACGTCACAAAGCCACACCATATTATTTTAGCAGTTATTAGACCACATTATAAAGTATTTATTTTAGTTTAGAGGATAATTGGTATAAATTCTCAACTTTTTCGACCAAAATACCAGTTGCGTTTGAAGATGTTAAACTAATGGGACAAAATATTCTATCAAAACCCATTCTCTTTGCTTCTTTTATTCGTTCTGACATCATATTGACACCAGACATTTGTCCCAAAATTCCTACCTCTGCTACGAAAATATCTTTATGTGATATTTCTTTTTCGTTATAGGAACTTATCACCGATGTACAAATAGCTAAATCCAGTGCGGTATCTTTACTTTTTATGCCACCAGCAATACTTATAAAAACATCTTTATCTGCAAAACTTATACCTAAATTTTTCTCCATAGACGCCAATAATATCTGACATCTATTCAAATCTAACCCCGACACAACCCTTTTTGGAAATGGGTAAACCGTCTGACTAACCAATGCCTGAATTTCGGCTACTAATGGTCTTGTGCCTTCTAAAAATAAACTGAATGCACGTCCGACAATCGGCTTTTTTCTCGATGTTTGCAAACTATACAATCCAACATCTTTTATACTTTCTAAACCTTTTTCTTCCATTTTGAATAAACCAACTTCATCGGTCGCACCAAAACGATTTTTATATGCACGTAAAATTTTCAAAATACTGTCCTTTTCTGTATCAAAATATAAAACGGTATCTACCATATGTTCCAAAATTTTCGGACCCGCCAATGCTCCTTCTTTTGTGATATGCCCGAGGATAAATAAAATAATATTTTCACTTTTACAAAGTTTGATGATTTCAGCAGCACTTTCTTTTATTTGTAAAACACTTCCTGCACTTGAATTAAATTCTGGATGATAAATCGTTTGGATAGAATCCAAAATAACAAACTTTGGTTGTATACTTTTTATTTTCTCTACAACTTTTTCAAGATTAATTTCTGGTAAGACTAAAACATTTTTGCTATCGACACCGAGTCGTTTTGCACGTGTCGAAATCTGACTTAAACTTTCTTCGCCAGAAACATAAAGTACTTTATCTTTTTTTGCGATCTCGCCAGCGACTTGCATCATCAAAGTGCTTTTTCCGATACCCGGTGCTCCGGCGAGTAGACTTGTCTGACCAGAAATTAATCCGCCCGATAACAATCTATCAAACTCTGAAATATTTGTTTTGATTTTTTCTACCTTTTCAGCATTAGCTTCTTTTAGATTAGACACTTCACCAGAGAGTTCAGTAAAACTTCTGACCGCTTTTTTCTTACCGATTTTACTTTCCTCTTTTATGACATCTTCTTGCAAACTATTCCAAGCATTACATTCCGGACATTGACCCATCCACTTAATGCTCTGATATTCGCATTGCGTACATTTATATATTGTTCTGAATTTCATATATTTTATTTAGCACCTGTTGCAGCCAATGTGATCAAGCCAAGAAGTGCGGTAACATCTTCATCGTTAAACTTGACACCTAATGTAAGTTGTGGTCTATTTACTTCAAGCACATCATCCATACGTACCCCGACATAAAATATTTTGAACATATTTAAGTCCGCACCATAACTGATATTAGCTTGATTAAATCTTCTACCAGATATTACCCTGTTTCTACCAAAATCATAACCTTCACCATAAACACTTAAGCGTTTGAGGACTTCATCTTGATAGAATGGGTTAAATGCAATCATTGCACCACCAGAACCCCTCACTACACCGAAAGAAAAGTCATACCATTCGTTATAGAACCCGAATCGAACATCTATTTTGTTTTTCTCTATATAATCCGGATTAGAAGCACTTTTTGGATCATCTTTTTTATTACCCAAGTTGGATAAACCAAAGCGGTAATATTTTCCGTATCTTGGACTTATTTGTAAACCAAAATCTCCATAACCTGTGCCGGTTTTTAGATCGTTTCTACTTGAAAGTAACCAAGTAGCTTTGTATTTTTTGACTCTACCCATTAGAGTCTTTGCTTCTTCGGAAATTTGTCTTACGTTTTTGATTGTAGCTTGTATATCCTCTTTTGCTTGTGGATCATTAGTCAATGCACCTAATGCTCCTTCTTGTGAATTCAAATCTGCTAACATTTCACTTAAATTATCGAGAGTATCGGTAATTCCGGGTTGCATTGTTGTTATCATATAACTCAAGTTTGCTGATAATTCTCTCATGCTTTCTAATGTCGCATTTATTTGTTCGCCTGTTGTACCATCGTCACCAAAATTACCAAGTGTTTCAAGCAACATGTCCTCGAGAGTTAGGATATCTTTACCTCTTACGTATTCCTTGTTTTTTATTATACCTGCTTCTGCTGTGCCTTGGTTTATTCTTAAATATTTACTTCCTATCACACTGCTTGAACCTATAGAAAATTCGGCATCTCTATAAACTACTACATCGTCCATTATGCCAAGCACGGCTATTACTTTACCGTTTAATATTTTTATATCTCTCACTTTCCCAACTTCTACACCAGATAATCTTACGATAGATTTGTCTGGCAAACCAGAAACATCAGTGAACTCTACATTTATCTGATATTCGTTGGTAATAGAAAAATTACCGAGTAAGTACAATGACATACCCAAAAATATTAAACCTATTATTGTGAACAATCCTACTTTACTTTCTGAACTCATAGTTTTATTATATAATATTTCTCGTGTTTAACCTTTCTACATAACACTTGCTCTGTGAAAGATTTATAACCACCTTTATGAAATATCATCTCCTTCTGTTTCTATTCCAGTTGGAACAAGTTTTATTGGACCTTCTCGTTTTCCGTCAACAAACTGACGTACCATAGCATTTTTCGTTGTCTTAAATTCTTTAGGAGTTCCCTCCAACACCAAATTCCCATCACATAACATAGCCACTTTATCCGAAACTTTATATGCTAAATTCATATCGTGAGTAATTACTATTGATGTCACTTTCAACTTTTTCTTCAAATCTAAAATCAAATGTCCGATGCTATCTGCTCTTATTGGATCTAACCCAGAAGTAGGCTCATCATACAAAATATACTTCGGATTAGGTGCTAACACCCTCGCCAAAGATACCCTCTTTTTCATACCACCAGAAAGTTCCGATGGTCGCATATTTTCTATCCCAGCCAAACCCACCAATGCCAACTTTTCTTTGATAATTTCAGGGTATCTTTGGCGAGGTATATCAGTTAGATATTTCAAACCAAACGCAACGTTTTCTCCGACTGACATACTATCGAACAAAGCACCTTCTTGAAATAAATATCCAAAATTTTTACGAAGTTCCATCAATTCATATTCATCTGAAATTTTTGCAATATCTTTACCATCGACGATGATTTCACCTTCATCTGGTTTAAGCAAACCGATAATACATTTTATAAAAGTACTTTTACCAGTACCCGAGCTACCTATTATCGATAAAACTTTTCCCTCATCAACACCGATACTAACGCCTTTTAGTACTTTATTTTTTTCAAAACTTTTTCTTAAATTTTTTACATTTATCATTTTTTAGAATCCTAAAGACACCAATATAGAAGATGCGAAATAATCTACCACTAAAATTAAAACCATACTCGTAACAACAGACGCTGTCGTAGCTTTACCTACACCTTCAGCTCCACCTTTTGTATGAAGCCCGTTATAACAACAGACTGTTGCTATTACAAACGCAAACAAGAAAGATTTTAAGAACCCATGCATAAAATCTTCCACATTCAAAAATGTTCGAACATCGCTCATATACGTATAAGATGATACTCCCAATCCTTTCACACTAACTAAATAACCACCAAATATTCCAAAAAAGTTCGCAAAAACTGTTAGTAATGGGATTGTTATCATACAAGCAATATATCGAGGAATTACTAAATATCTTATTGGACCAGTTCCTAGTGTATAAAGTGCATCGACTTGTTCTGTAACTTTCATCGTTCCAATTTCAGCAGTTATTGCTGCACCAGCTCGACCTGTAACGACAAACGCAGTCAAAACTGGACCAAGCTCACGAACCAACGAGAAACCAACAATCACACCAACATACACAGGTTCATTAAACAAACTTTGAGCCGTCGTTCCACTTTGAAGAGCCAAGACCATGCCGGTAAATAAACTTGTCAAAATCGTCACCCCTAAAGAAGCCACACCTATCCGTACACATTGAAGGAATGTTTGCTGTGTTTCTAGTTTTGATTTTATCAACCAAAAAAAAGACGAGCGTATCATTTCTGATACTCTGCCCGCCTGTGCTAAAACATATTCTACATTTCGTCCGATGTACGCAAACATTTTTTACCAACCCTAAATATTATTTATAAACTCTTGGTACCCTATTAGATATATTACATATTATACTATAACTATTCGTACCCAAAATATTAGCAAGTTCACTCACTGGTATTTTATCATTTTCACTTCTACCTATTAATACTACCTCATCTCCTACTTTAACATTTTTTAAGTGCGATACATCTATCGTCATCATATCCATTGATATATTACCAACTATTTTGCACCTTTGACCATTCACCAAAACTTTTGACTGATTTGATAATCTTCTATAATAACCATCGCCATATCCGACTGGTATTGTTGCGATTCTTTTTTCATCATCACATTTATATGTATTGTCATATCCGATAAACGATCCTTTTGGCATATTTTTCAAAAATATTATTTTTGATTTCCATTCCAATGCATCTTCATAACCTTTCATTATTCCGTAAACTGCTAATCCTGTGCGGACCATATCCAATCGTGAGTCTGGAAAATTTAACATACCATAAGAATTTGCAATATGTTTTATTTTGAAATTTATATTTTCTTTTTTACATTCATCGATTACGATATTGAAAATTGTTGTCTGGTGTTTAGTATATTTTGAATCACTATGAGCACAAGAAAAATGACTGTATATACCTTCTAAATTAATATTTTTACCTTGCTTTAGAATTTGTGCGATTTTCAAAATACCACCAGCTCTTGTTCCTATCCGACCCATTCCAGTATCAACTTTGATATGACATTTTGCAGTTAGATTAAGAGCATCAGAAATTTTTACCACTTCTTTTGCACTATCCAAACTAGCAACTGTGATTGATAAGTCATTTTTGATAGCATATTCAAACGCTTCAAACGGATAGATACTTCCAAGTACGAGTATCGGTAGATTGATACCTTTTTCTCGTAGATATAGACCTTCTTCTATGCTTGCGACACCCAAAAAATCACAAAACCCACTTTGCTCTGCTTCTCGAGAAACTTCATAAGCACCATGTCCGTAGCCATTACATTTTACAACAAACATAACTTTCGCAGGAGCAATTTGTTTTGTGATTTTTTGGAGATTTTTAGATATTTTAGATAAGTGAACTTCAGCCCAACACGGCCGAAGCATAACTTTATTTGAAGTATCAGTTTTTATAACCATTTATCAAAACCATTTGGTCTTTTAGTTTAGAAAACGCCGACTTCACTATCTACCTGATCCTCTACTTCTTCTGGTAACGGATTAGTAAATAATGTAAATTGGCTCAAGAAACTTAAATCCACATCGCCGACAGGACCATTTCTCTGTTTAGCGATTATAAGTTTAGCTTTTTTCTGTAATTCTTCATCGTCCCTTTTATAATAACCTTCTCGATGAATCAATGCTACAACATCAGCATCTTGTTCTAATGAACCTGAATCTCTCAAATCCGAAAGTTGAGGTCTGTTCCCTTCCCTTGATTTATCCTCACTTCTTCTGTTCAACTGCGATAATGCCATCACTGGTACATTTAGAGTTCTTGCAAGTTCTTTTAACATTCTTGAAATTTCTGATACTTCCTGTTGTCGACTTTCTATCCGACCACCAGAACTTCTGATAAGCTGTAAATAGTCAATGACAATCAGCCCAAGTTCTTTATCTTGTTTTCGAAGTTCATTTGCAAGTCGTCTTGATCGCATTCTAATATCCGTTATTGTGACGCCTGGAGTGTCGTCAATATAAAGTGGTGATTTAGCTAATTTTGCAAGCTCTTTTGTTAGATCTTTCCATTTACTTCTTTGGAACATGCCGTTCCTCACTTGATGTAAATCTGCCATCGCTGCACCACATAATAATCTTTCAAAAATTGAATGTCTACCCATCTCTAAACTGAATATTGCACAAGGTACTTTCTTTTCAACACATGCATGATGGATTATATTCAATGCCATCGCAGTTTTACCTTGTGATGGACGTGCTGCTAAAATTATTAAATCTGATTTTCTAAACCCGCCTGTTTTATAATCAAAAGCTGTAAAACCGGAAGGTATTCCTTTAACAGGGTTTTTATCTAAATGGGCTTTTTCTATAAGTTCCATTACTTCGGTTGATAAATCTTTCGCTAAATGAAACCCTCGCAAATCTTGTTTTTTTGATAGTCCAAATATTTTTTCCTGTGCTAAATCTATTAGATTCTCTGCATCTTCTTCTTCTCTAAAACATTCTTGGATTGTCGATGTGCTCACTCTTATAAGGTCTCTTACCATCGCTTTGCTATAAACTATTTGAGCGTAATGTTCGACGTGTGCAGAACTGGAAACTTTATCCATAAGTTCGGTTAAGTATCCTTCTCCACCTACAACCGCCAATGCGTCTGATTTTTTGAGTTCTTCTGATACTGTGACAAGATCAACAGCTTTGTTTTTTTCTACTAGATTTTTTATTGCTTCGAAAATTTGTTTATTATTATTGTTATAAAAATGTTCTGGATTGAGTATATCCAACGCTCGTTGAGAAGCGTCTTCTTCCATCATCATCGCACCTAGAACGGCCATTTCCGCATCAGTTGCCTGAGGCGGTAATTTGTTATCGATATTAATATCGGGTTTTTTCTTCGTATAGTTCTTATATGCCATAATGATTGCTCTAAAATGAGGTTCTTAATATTATAATATATTTGACTTTATAATGAAATACCAACTTTATAAAGCAAAAATCTATGAATTTTTACGAGTATTTTGAGATGAGAATGCGAAAAAAGCAGGCGTGGAATACCTTGAGTGGGGTTTATCCCCCGTGTATTCGAGCCTGCCTTTGACAAAATTCTCGCTCAAAAGACGATGTAAAAACCTTACTTTTCTGATTCTTCAGCTTCTGCTTCTTCTGCTACTGCTTCAGCGTCTTTGGCTTTTTCTTTTTCTGCTTTTTTAGCTTCAGCTCTTCTTGCTTTTTGAGCTTTGTCTTCAATTGCTTCTATGTTCACAATAACATTCGAAAATACTGTCGGCTTAAAGTATACTTTCACCGATGTCTCACCAAATACTTTTATAGGAGCATCAAGTTTTATAGAGTCTTTCGACAATACATAGCCCAACTCTTTCAAATCTTTATAAACATCAATTTTAGTTACAGATCCAAACATATGTAGTTCTTCTTCTGATTCATCTGTCACTTTTCTTGAATATTTCAAAACCGTAGCTTCTAATTTGCCTGCTATTTTTTGAGCACCTTCAACTTCTTTAGCTGCTTTTTCTTTTCTTCGTTCTGCTCCCAATTCCCAGTTTTTTATCGCGGACGGAGTTGCAATTTCTACTAATTTTTTAGGTATTAAAAAATTTCTAGCATAGCCGTCTTTTACTTCTACCACTTCGCCTGCAGTACCTAGACTTATAATGTCCTTTCTTAAGATAACTTTCATTTGTTAAAACTCCTAAACTTATTTATTTGAATAAGGCAATACAGACAAATTTCTGTTTCTCTTTACTGCTCTTGTTATTTGACGTTGATGCTTCGCACATGCTCCAGTTATTCTGCTTGAAAGAATCTTTCCACTTTCCATTGTGAAATTTCTCAAAAACTGAACATCTTTATAGTCAATTGTTTCTATTTTGTCTACACATGCTCGACATACTTTTCGTCTACTTTCAAATCTTTTTTTCCAGAATGGTTTTTTAGCACCATCTCTGCCAGCATACGATCCACCAGATGGTTTACTGAATTTTCTTTCTATTGTTTTTCTTTCTTCTGCCATATTTTCCTCTTTTCTTATGTCATCCTGAATTTATTTCAGGATCTTGTAGTAAGATGCTGAAACAAGTTCAGCATGACAAAAATTTTTATTAAAATTTTTTATTTCTTAAAACGGAACGTCATCCTCTGCATTGTCTGATACTGCGTCCACATCAACGGTTGGGATTTCATCTTTCGCAGGTGCTTGAGCCACTGGTGAACTTGCTCCATCTGTCGAATATTGAAGTATTTGTAATCTTCTAGACACAACTTCTAAATTCTTTCTCACTTCGCCGTCTTTTGTTGTATATTGATTTAACTTTAATCTTCCTTCTACATGTACTGGAGTTCCTTTTTTAGCTCTGTCTTTACATCTTTCAGCTGCCGGTCCCCATACTACTATTTTCACGTAAGTTACATCATCTTTCCATTCGCCACTGGCATTGTCTAGATATCGTCTGTTTACTGCTATATCAAATTGACATACCGTCTGACCTTTTTGTGTGAATCTAACATCCGCATCTCGTGTCAAACGACCCGTCAATAATACTTGATTTTGTTCCGGTAATCTTATTTGTGTTGCCATAATATCTCTTTATTTCTTGACTGTTTTTTTAACTTTGTTTTTTACTTCTGCACTTCTTATTGTCATATGTCTAAACACATTTTCGTTTAGCTTTAGCCCCTTCTCTAGCCCTTCCAATAAGCTAGTATCAGACTTAAACTTAAATAATAAGAAAAAACCTTCTCTTTCTTTTTTTATTTCATGAGCAAGTCGTTTTCGACCGAGTTTTTCCTCAGCTACTACTTCCCCGTTACCATTTTTGATGGCTGTTTTGGTACTCTCAATAAAATCAGCTATTTCCTTGTCGGATAGCTGTGGTTTGAGTACGATTGTTATTTCATAATTTCTCTGCATATTATCCATATTATTTATTTTACTATATATTAATGGCTTTATCAATCTTATAGCATCAAAGAGCCCCTTTGCGGGGCTCTTTGATTACTTAATTCATTAACACTATGTTAAATCTATCCAAATTAGTTGTTTCTTCTTTTTTGTCTTTTTTGTGCGTCTTTAACCATTTCTTTACATTCCAGTCTTTTGGCTACTTTAAACAACTTATCAATATCCGCACCATTATCTATTAACGCATCTATAAGAATTTCATCATTATCATTATGAAGAAACATACCTCTTCTAGAAGCATTAAACAAGCCATCATATACGGATGTATTAGTATTATTAAACGGATCACTTTCAAAATCAGGATCAGCACCTAAATCTAAAAGAAGCTCTATAGCTCTTACTTGCTGATCTTGTTCTTTTTTTGAATAAACTATGTGATGAAACAGAAAAAGCAAAGGTGTATATCTTTCTTCATTTACATAATTTACATTTGCACCTTCTGTTGTCACAAGATGTTCTATCATAATTAAGTCGTCATATGTAATCATTTCTTTGCTAATAATTTTAAATACCTCTTCAGAATTTTTCTCTGTTTCCATTGCTAATTTAATTCTTTCTTCATAGGTCAATTCTGATTCCTGTGTATAAGAATTTGAAGCTCCTATAATAATCAAACAAAACGATAATAACACTACTTTTATTATTAATTTTTTCATCTTATTTTCTCCTTATTTTTTATAATTGCTATATAATCTCATTTCAGTTATATGGTACCATATAAAATCAAAATTGTGCAACACCCAAAAGTACTAGTTCGATATAGGTTTTAGTACTATACAAAATTATTTTGATTCAGAAAATCCTTTGGCTCTTAATTTACAACTATCACATACTCCACAAGGTTTGACCCCACCTGCGTAGCAAGACCATGTTAAATCCAATGGTGCGTTCAACTTCTTGCCAAGTTTTATAATTTCACTTTTGCTTAACTTTATTATCGGTGTTAAAATTTTTACTTTACGTTCGCAACCTTTCAAAACAGCTTTTGATAATTCTTTGTAAAATTCTGGACGGCAATCTGGGTATCCCGAATAATCCAATACGTTCGGACCCAATACAACTGCTTCAGCTTTTATGCTCTCTGCTAAACTCACCGCCATCGATGTGAACATCAAATTTCTGGCTGGGACATAGGTGCTTGGTACTTTTTTGGCTCTGCCGATTTCGGCACGTGCCGAAATCGGCAACGCTTTAGATTTATCAACCAAACTACTAACTTTCAGCCATGGAAAATCCAGTTTCACAATATTATGTTTTAGCTTTAATTTTTTCGCGATTTTTTTCGCAGATAAGATTTCTCGTTTATGTTTTTGTCCATAATCGAAAGTGAGAACTTCACATTTATAACCTTTATTTATCGCATAGTAAAGACAAACCGTAGAATCCAGTCCACCTGAAAACAAAACAACTGCTTTTTTACTTTTCGACTTGGACATTTTCTTGAACATTTTCCTCTTCACCTAAACGTGCTTTATCTTCGGGCTGTAGATCGTCCTTATATTTTATAGCGTAGGCAGATAACACAAATCCGTTTTCACCACCTTCATCGCTACTCACAAAAACTTCTCTGACCAAAATTGCTGATGCTCCTTTATCCGCTGCGTACCTTCTAGCTTTTACAACGGCTTTATCTCTTGAAGCGTAATCAGGCGAGACATTTTTGATTCTTATCAAGCCAATATGCGTCCATGGTTTTGTGATATGTTGACGCTCGGTTATGACTTGAACATCGTCCGCTCTTGTTTTTTGAAATTCTGGACCCATAGCTATCCAATCTACATCGCCGTTTTTGTAGCCATTAAAAGTACATCCAGCTAAAATAAATACAGATAATGTTAATATCAAAAGTTTTTTCATAGTAATGCTCCTAAAATGGCGATTTAATTTGCAATTCTTTGCAGATTTTTTTTGCAGAAAAATCTGCAATTTCTCTGTGTCTAGTAACAGAAACTTCTATCCCATTAGTTGGGTTTTTGAATATAGAATATTTTATCGCTTCTCTTTCCAAGAAGCAACCATTTTTTGATAAATGTCTAACAAAATCTTTTCGCTTCATATTAATAGCCCTCTTATTAAAACTCTTTATGGTATTTTACCTTATTTTTAGGAGATTGCCACAGCGATTTTTTTGTTTCAAACTATTTCGATATTCCACAAAATATCGAAATAGTTTGTCATTACGAAAAATTGCGAAGCAATTTTGTGGTAATCTCAAAAAAATCGCTTCGCAATGACATAATATATTTACGAGTATTTTCTAGGAAATTTTCG
>CAYPLD010000014.1:0-15659 GCA_964411485.1 uncultured Elusimicrobiaceae bacterium
TATAGTAGTGAGGTTCATGATAAATGGTTAGACCTTTAAGAGCTTGGAGAGAGCTCGTAAAAAATCTTTTTAGAAAACACAATACAGGACAATATCCGCATACTAAACCTGTCATCGACAAAAACTTTAGAGGCAGAATATTGTTTGATACTAAAAAATGTATTGGTTGTAATATCTGTGTGAGGAATTGTCCAGCAGATGCTATAAAAATTACACAAGTGAACCAAGATGAAAAACCTACCGAGGTTGATGGTAAACAAGTACCAGTAAAAAGAAAGTTCAAGTGCGTGATAGACTTGGCCAAATGTATTTACTGCGGACAATGTACTGATAGTTGTCCAGTAAAAGCATTATCAAGTTCACAAGAATTTGAACTTGCTCACTTTGATAAAAAAGAATTGCTGGACGAAACTAAAAACCCATACGAAGATAAAAAATAATGTTATGGATAGTTTGGGATTAGAAAATTATAAAAATAAAAATATAGTAATTTTAGCAATGGGAAATGAAATGCTCGCGGATGATTCTGCGGGCATTTTTGTTGCCAAAATTTTAGAAGAAAAACTTTCGGATAAAAAGAATATCACGATTTTTGATACTGGTGTAATGCCTGAAAGTTTTTTCAGTAAAATTTCCGCTTTCAAACCGGAGCTAATAATTTTCGTAGATGCATGCAGTTATGGTGGAAAGGTTGGCGAGGTTAGAGAAATCCCCCTCAAAGATATTGATAGTGCTAGTTTTTCGACACACACTCTACCGATAACGACTTTTGTTAAATATATAATTAACCAAATCCCAAATACTAAAATTAAGTTCATAGGCATACAGCCAAAGAGCATAGAATTCGATCGACCAATGACATCTGAAATAAAAAAATCCTGCCAAGAATTAGCAGGATTGCTTATAAACAAATTAAAATAACCCGAAGGGGTCATTCTCAAATTTTTGTCATTCTGAACTTGTTTCAGAATCTTAAAAATTTAGAGATCCAGCATAAATTTATTTTCCCCCTTTTGTAAAGGGGGAATTAAAAGGGGATTTATTTGTTTTTATAGAACAAATCCCTCTTGTCTGCTTCGCAGTCTTTCTCCCTTTTGAAAAAGGGAGAAAAAAATTAAACAAATAAAAAAATCGCTCCCGAAAGGGAACAAAAAAAAATTTGACCAGCAACCTGCATTTACGAGTATTTTGAGATGAGAATGAGAAAAAGGCAACCGTGGAATACTGTGAGTGGGGTTTACCCCCGTGTATTTAAGGTTGCCTTTTACAAAATTATCGCTCAAAAGACGAAGTAAAAATTAGTTCTTTACATTTAGAGTCCAGTTTAACCGTCCCCAAAAAGTATCCATTTTCTTAACAAACTCTTTCTGATCTGCTTTCTTATAAGAATTTCTCTTAACCAAAATCTTTTCTCTTATATCTTTCAAATCTTTCAAACTTTTGTTAAAAGTTTCAACTTTTTCAGCAATTTTTTCTGGCTTATAACTTAACGAAACATTCGCCACTTTACCAACTACGACTTTCTCATCACTCATCTGTTTATTGAGATTAGCATCCAAGAAACTACCTTTTCGTTTCAACAATATATTCTCGGCAGACACAGCTTCCAACTTACTTCTCAACGACATAATAGTTTGATTTTTTTGATTGGTATTCTCTTTGACTTTATTAAAAGCATTTACAAAATTATCGCTCAAAGCTGTAAAACGTTTGTTTTTAGCCACGAGTTCATATTTTTCAAGTTTAAGTTTAGAAATTGTTTTATATGCTTCGCTTTCATTAGACATTCCGACATTTTCTTGTTTAAGATGTCTGACATATTTAGACAATATACTTACATCTTTAATTTTTTGCTGATATTTTTTCTGATAATCCGCTGTCAAATTATTTTTTGCAATAAGTTCCGAATTATGTTCTTTCAAATTTTTTATATCCCTTAAATTTGTGATACATTTATTGGAAACTTCTTGAAGCTGATGCTCCAAAGCAAGTGTTCTTTTTTTTGCTTTTTGAACTGTTATAGCGAGATTTGTTTCGGAATTAACGTGCATAGCATGAAGTTTTGCTATTTTATTTTTTGTATCCTCGAGATTTTCGGTTGCGTGTGTGGATTTATTTTTTATTTGAATTTTCTCGAGATAGGTTTGTTTAAGTTTAGTATCAAGTGATTGGTTCACTGTTTTTAGACGATGAATTTTTTCATTAAGCTGTTCAAAAGTGTGATTAAAATTTTCTCTTGCATTTGTTGGTCTTTCTAAACTTTGCTTAAAATCCAAAAACATATCAGACATTTTTGTAAAAAATTCTTCTCGATTTCTTGTTTCTTGTAAATGATTAGTTGTAAGCACATTCAATAGTGTAGAATTTTCAAGATGATATTGTGTAAATTTTTGTTCAAGCTGTAAAATTTTATTTTCTAATCTTTTATATGCAAAAGTTTTTTCTTGTTTTTGGACTATTTTTTTGACATAACCATCTATTTCAGGTGTGCCAAAAGGTTTATCGTTAGGATATTCACTCCTAGTGTTAGAAGTGTGAAATTGTTCCAAGGGCTTTATATGTATATCGTCCTTATATCTCATACTAGATTATTATATCATATTAAACATGAGGGTCAAATTCTATATTTCAGCAGTTTTAGGACCTCCGATGCCAGATAAAAAGACCCCAAATATACCTGATATTTGTAATTTGACGTATAAAACATAGCTTGTTCGACACTTTTACAAGCGACTATTTTTCTTGAACCCAATGGCACAAGATTTGATAAGTTTTTGGATTTTTCACAACGTGGATTATTTAGTTCCGTAAAAATTATGTCTTTTTTGAATTTGCCAATCGCTTTGACTATATCCTTGCAATTTTTTTCTTTCATCAAACTTACTACAAAAACCATATCTTGATTTTTTGGTAATGTGGATAGACAATTTTTAATCGCTTGAATATTGTGTGCTCCATCAATTATAAAAGTTTTTTTATTTTTTCTAATAATTTGAAAGCGGGCTGGAAATTTGACTTTTTTCATAGCCCCAAAAATTTTCTTATCATTTATCTTGAAATGTTTAGCAATTTTATAACAAATACTTGCATTTATTTTTTGGATAGGATTTTCTCTAAAAAAATAAAATTTTTGGGGTTGATATTTTATTATTTCAGCGTTTTTTTCTTTAGCGATTTTTTTTATTTCAGCTTTGGATTTTTTATCAAGTTTACCAAACACACAAGGTATGTTTTTCTTGATTATTCCTGCTTTTTCAGTGGCAATATCGATGATTTTATCGCCGAGAATATGGGTATGGTCTAATCCAATGCTCGTTATCGCACAAATCTCTGGATTTATCACATTTGTGATATCTTTTCTCCCCCCAATTCCAGTTTCGATGATTGCTATATCAACTTTCTCATCAGCGAAAATTTGAAAAGCAGTTGCCGTTAAAATTTCAAAATAAGTCAAACTATTTTTATTTGATTTTTCGGTCAAAAGTACTTTATTAACATACTTTTCAAATTTTCGCTTTGAAATATTTTTACCATTAATTTTTATTCTTTCTGTCGGACAAAAAAGATGAGGTGAACTATAAACTCCGATTTTATAACCATCAGCCAAGAATATTTCAGCCAAAATATTCGCACAAGAACCTTTACCATTAGTTCCGGCAATATGAATTGATTTGAATTTGCGATGTGGATTATCCAATTTTTTCAGACAAGTATTAAAATCGTCAAAACTATTTTTTTTACTAATTTGATAAGCTCTTTTCAATAAAAAATTCCAACTTTTATCAAAGCTCATAGCTTACTTTTTTACCCTTTTTATTTTCGCACCAAGTTTCGCAAGTTTATATTCTAATTTATCATAACCTCTATCAATATGGTAAACTCTATCGACGATAGTTTCACCACCAGCACAAAGTCCAGCCAAAACTAGACAAGCTCCACCACGCAAATCCGAGGCCATAACATTCGCACCATTTAGATTATTACCACCCTCAATCGTCGCAGTTTTTCCTTCCATATGAATTTTCGCACCCATTCGGACAAGTTCAGCAACATGCATAAACCTATTTTCAAAAATATCTTCAGAAGTTTCACAAGTTCCTTTTGCTTGACTCATCAAGACCATCCAAAGTGCTTGAAGGTCAGTTGCAAATCCGGGAAAAGGAGCCGTTTTAATATGAACTGGCTTAATATTTTTTGTTCGAGGCGAAATTTTAATCGAATTTTTATCACACTTAATATTAAATCCAGCTTCCTGTAAATATTCGATTAAAATTTCGTTATTTTCCGGTTCACAATTTTTAATTTCTAGATTACTTCGGGTACACGCACCTGCAATTAAATAAGTTCCAGTTTCGATTCTATCGGCGATAACGCTATGGTTTATACCACTCAATTTTTTGACACCTTCAACAATAACTTTATTCGCTTCGTATGAAATTCTTGCACCCATATTATTTAAGCATTTGATTAAATCATCAACTTCAGGTTCGCGTGCGATATTTTCCAAGATTGTTTTTCCTTCTACCAAAACTGCACACATAAGTAAATTTTGGCTTGCACCAACACTTGGAAAACTCAAAATTATTTTTGCAGGTTTTAATTTTTTGGTAGATATTAAAATGTCGCCACCCTTTTGTTTTATCTTTGCACCGAGTTTTGTAAATCCTTTTAAGTGAATATCGACGGGACGAATACCAATCGCACAACCACCCGGCAAAGAGATTTCGGCATGATTATATCTTGCCAATAATGGACCGGCACATAAAAAACTTGCACGCATTTTTTTGACTAAATCATAAGGGATATCGGTTTTACAACAACCATTTTTTGTGATTGTCACAACATTATTTTTGAAATCAACTTTTTTACCGAGATATTTTAAAATATCGATTGTACTTTGAATATCGTGGAGATTTGGGACATTTTTAACGACACATTTATCGTCGGTAAGAAGACTGGAAATAAGGATAGGAAGCACAGCGTTTTTCGAACCACTCACTTTTATTTGACCTTTAAGTTTTGCATGACCTTGAATTATAAATCTATCCATACTGATATTTTACATAATTTTAAGGTTCTAAAATTACAATTATTTTTCCTGGATATTTTTTTAATAAACCATTTCTCCCATCTATAAGATTAGGATTAGCATTCACATAAATTTCCAAAAACTCCTTTTTCCCCTCTCTCAATTTTATACAATCTGATATCAAATTTATTGTATCTTTATGTTTCATATTTACAACTCCATTTTTATTTTATTAGAACCTTATAGTTATTTTACAGAACTTGACAATTCTTGTCAATACATTCTTTTAATAATAAAATAGTACTTATGAGTATTACAAAAATAATAGGAAAAAACATAAAAAGTGTTAGACAAATAAAAGGAATTTCCCAAGAGGAACTTGGCTTTAAGTTAAATGTAACACAAAGCTACATAAGTGCAATAGAAACAGGTAAAAGAAATATATCTGCTAAATCTATGGAAAAAATAGGTAAAACTTTAGGAATAAAACCTCATCTACTAGTAGACCCTAACCTTGAAAACAAACTAAAAAAATCTATTAAATAAATTTAATGAGATTGCCACGTCGCTATACTCCTCGCAATGACAAATTTATACGAATAGCCCAAGTTCATTTTTATGAACTTGGGCTATTTTATAGCTTTATAAATATTTTAATATGAAAATTTACGAGTTTTACGAGTATTTTGAGATGAGAATGCGAAAAAGGCAAGTGTGGAATACTTTGAGTGGGGTTTACCCCCGTGTATTCGAGCCTGCCTTTGACAAAATTCTCGTTCAAAAGACGAAGTAAAACTATTTAAGTTCACAAAAAATATATCTATCAACCCCAAATATATCTTTTTTGACTACTACTCCTGTCCAAATTTCTTTATCAAAAAGTTTTGCGACTTTTTCCGATTGTTTATATCCAATCTCCATCGCTAACATACCTTCACTATTCAAAAATTTCGGTACTTCTATGATTATTTTCTTGATATAATCTATCCCATCTTTTCCGCCGTCCAACGCTTTGCGTGGCTCCTGTAAAACTTCTTTTTGAAGTTTCGAAATATCTTCTGTCGGAATATATGGCGGGTTTGATATTATCAAATCAAATTTCCCTTCAATCCTTGTGAATAAATTTGATTTGATGAATTTTATTCTATCAGAAACATTCAAGTTCGCTGAATTTTTAATAGCTGTATCCAAAGATTTTTGTGATACATCACTTCCCACAACCTCGGCAGTTTTGTAAAGCAATGATAAACTACACGCTATACAACCAGACCCCGTACATAAATCTAAAATTTTTCTTGGTGCTTTGCCTTTTAGAAGCCGTAAAGTTTCTTCTACTAATCCTTCAGTTTCAGGTCGTGGTATCAAAACACTATTATCGACGATAAATATATGTCCTAAAAACTCCTGTTCACCAGTGATATGTCCAATCGGTTGACCATTTGCCTTCTTTTCTAGTACCCCAAGAAAATTCTCTCTATCTTTTTCTGAAACCATATAATCACCAAAAACTCGTAAAAAAGTACTGCCTCTTTTTAGTGTCAATGACAATAACACGAGAGAATTTTCTTGGGGTTCGTCTATCTTATGTTTTTTAAGATAAGTTTCACCATAATTTATTAGTTCTTTTACTGTTAACATTTAGATTTCCAAATTTTTTAATTTTTCTTCCGTCCTAAATTTTCTAAGTTCGTTCAGAATTTCTAATAAATCGCCGTCCATCACTTCCTCTATATTATAAAAAGATTTTTCTAATCTGTGATCGGTAATTCTATTTTGTGGAAAATTATATGTTCTGATTTTCTCACTTCTATCACCACTTCCAACCTGAGATTTTCTTGCATCATAAAGTTCTTTATTTCTTTTATCTTCTTCCATTTGCCATAATTTCGCTTTTAACATTCTCATCGCTTTTTCTCTATTGCGAAGCTGATTTCTTTCTTCTCTACAACTTACAACCACACCCGTTGGCTTATGGATAATCCTAACGGCACTTTCTATTTTATTGACGTTTTGCCCGCCGGCTCCGCCGGCTCGACAAGTTTCCATCTCCAAATCTTCTGGCTTGATTTGAATATCAATATCATCAACCTCTGGAAGTAATGCAACTGTTGCTGTCGAAGTGTGAACTCGTCCACCAGTTTCTGTTTGAGGTACACGCTGAACCCTATGCGTTCCTGCCTCGTCTTTTAACCAAGAATATGCCCCCTCACCCTTGATAAATACCGACGCATACTTACAACCTTTGAGTCCAGTTTCAGTAAATTCCAAAACTTCGGCTTTCCAGTTTTGACGTTCCGCAAATCTGATATACATTCTAAAAAGTTCCGCTGCAAACAAACTGCTTTCATCACCACCGGCGGCAGGTCTGATTTCAAAATAAATATTTTTACTATCGTTTGGATCTGGCGGGATAACTAAAAATCTTAAATCTCTTTCAGCTTGGATTTTGGTTTTTTCTAAATTTTCGATATCGTCTTGAGCCATTTTGACTAGCTCTTTATCCTCGCCCTGCTTGATTATCTCTTTCGCTTCTTTAATTTGTTTGGTACAGGATTCTATCTCGTTGATTTTATCAACAATTGGCTGTAAAAAAGCGTGTCTCTTGGAGACATCCTTAAATTCGTTAGACGCCAAATTGCCACCAGACAATTTTGCTTCCACTTGTTTGAACTCTTCTAAAAATTTTTCTACGTTCATATATTAATCCTCATAAATATTCTATTAAAATTCTATTTTTTTGTCATTGCGGGCTTGGTCCGCAATCTTTCTATAAGATCCTGAAACAAGTTCAGGATGACAAAAGGATATATTATATAAAAAATACGGATTTCCTCTACATAGAGGAAATCCGTACAAAAATTACAATTTAGCTATTTTTTTGCTGCTGTTTTAGCTTTTTTATATTCTGATTTCTTCGGTGTTGTGGTCATCACGTCTTTTTCTTTAACCATTTTCTTTTTAGTGGTCTTTGCTTTCACTTCTTTTTTAGGTTTTCTTGCCACAGTCTTACCAGATGTTTTTGCGAATTTTTTCTTGAATTTTTCTACTCTACCTTCAATATCAAGCATTTTGTTCTTACCGGTGAAGAACGGATGACATTCTGAACAAATGTCCAATTTGATACTTTTTAAGGTAGATTTTGTTTCAAAACTATTGCCACATGCACATTTTACTGTGACTATGTTATAATTTGGATGTATCTTTTCCTTCATTGTTTTTTCCTCTAATTTAATCTTTATATTTATATTTTACCAAATTTCGATATTTTTATAAAGTAGAAACCTCCATTTGTTTGAGGAAATCCTTATTGGATTTCGTCGATGATAATTTCTCTAACAAGAGATTCATCGCATCTACACTACCTAATGGAGCCAATACTTTTCTCATTATCCAAACTTTGTTGAGTTCGTCATTTGAAAGAAGTAAATCCTCTTTTCTCGTCGATGTTTTGTTCAAATCAATCGCTGGGAAAATTCTTCTGTCAGATAATTTTCTATCTAAATAGACTTCACTATTACCTGTTCCCTTAAATTCTTCGAAAATCACTTCGTCCATTCGTGAGCCAGTTTCTACCAACGCTGTTGCGATGATTGTCAAACTTCCGCCTTCCTCTATATTTCGTGCCGCACCAAAAAATCTTTTTGGTTTTTGTAATGAGGTTGATTCAAGACCACCAGTCAAAACCCGACCACTCGACGGAGCAACCGTGTTATAAGCTCGACCCAAACGAGTGATGGAATCTAACAAAATCACCACGTCTTTTCCATGCTCGACCATACGTTTCGCTTTTTCGATTAACATATCAGCAACTTGAACATGTCGTTCTGCTGGTTCGTCAAAAGTCGATGCAATAACTTCACCTGTTATACTTCTTCTCATATCGGTAACTTCTTCTGGTCTTTCATCGATAAGAAGTACTAAAAGTTCAATATCCTTATGATTTTCGGCTAGCGAATTAGCTATTGCTTGGAGCATCATCGTTTTACCAGTTTTTGGTGCTGCAACTATCAACGCACGTTGACCTTTACCAATCGGTGCCATTAAATCAATCACCCTTTCTGTGAGTCCATCTTTTTTTGTTTCTAATGTGAACCGTTCCTCTGGATACAATGGTGTTAAATTATCGAACAACCTTCTGTCATAGATTTTTTCTGCTTCTTCACCGTTTACTTTTTGAAGTTGAAGCATAGCGAAAAATCTTTCACCCTCTTTCGGCGGTCTTATTAGTCCTTCGACAGTATCACCCTTTCTCAAACTGAATCGTTTGATTTGTGATGGCGATACATAAATATCGTCCTGACCCGGTAAATAATTGTTATCTTCCGATCTCAAAAATCCAAAGCCATCTGGTAAAACTTCTAATGCACCACCACCATATACGCTTCCGTTTTGTTTCGCTGTGCTTTCCATAATTTTGCTGATGATTTCATGTTTCTTTAAGCTGGCTACACCTTCAATATTATAGTTTTGAGCTAGTTTTGTAACTTCTGCTACACTCAATCTTGCTAATGCTGTTGCGTCCATCGGATTGTTTGGTGTGGTTTCTTTCAAGTTGATTGCCTGAAAGTTTAAATTCTTGCCGTTTCCATTCCTATGATTATGTCTTGGTTTATTATCCTTTTTTTCATTCATGTTTTTTTTCTCTTTATCTTTTTCCATTTTTATATTCTCCTCAAACTTTTATTCAAATTTTTTATTTTCTGTTTCAAAATTTTCGTACTTCCATTATTATCAATTATAATATCGCTCATCATTGCTTTTTTTGAAAGCAATATTTGATTTTTGTTTCGTCTTGAAAATTCTGCTTTTGTGAAATCTCTTTTTAATGCCCTTTTTATTCTGATTTTATCATCTGCAAATACGCATATTGTTAAGTCGAACATTTTTTGTATCTTTGCTTCAAATAAAAGTGGTGCTTCAAAAATTATTATTTTCTTTTTGCTTTTTTTTATCTGTTTTTCTGCTTGTTTGATTATCGCTGGATGTAATAATTTTTCTAACCATGCTTTATCTTTTTTATTAGCAAAAATTTTATCTGCTAATTGTTTTTTTGTAATATTTTTACCGAATTTTTTGTTTACTTTCGCTTTTACTATTCTATCAGCAGATAAAATTTTTGCACTAATATCGTCTGCACTTATGGTCATAGCACCACAGCTCTTAAAAAGTTTTAACGCTGTGGATTTTCCACTACAAAATCCACCTGTTAATCCAATAACTGTTTTGTTCATAGTAAAAGTCCCTGCATATCGTACCAGTTTTTTCCCGACTTCACGTCAACTCTTAATGGTACTTTTAGTTTTACTGCATTTTCCATTTTATGTTTAATCAAACTAGCGTATTTATCTACTTCTTTTTCTGGTATTTCAAAAATAAGTTCGTCATGAATTTGAAGTATCATTTTCACATCAGTGTCCATTATTTCTTTATAGATATCTATCATCGCTTTTTTGATAATATCCGACGATCCACCCTGCACGACCGTATTAACAGAAGCACGTTGTGCAAATGCTTCTAATCGAGCTATGCCCATACTAAATTCTGGCAAATATCTTGTATGTCCAAACAATGTTTTCACATACCCTTTCATTTTTGACATTTTTACCGTATTATCAATCCAATTTTTCACACCACTATAAGTTTTGAAATAATTTTCGATATAAGTTTTTGCTTTATTAAAATCTATATCCAAACTTCTTGAAAGTGCTTGCGGACCTTGTCCGTAAACTATTCCAAAGTTAATCGCTTTTGCACGATACCGCTGTTGTTGATCCACATCTTTAATCGGTGTATGAAAAACTTCGCTCGCTGTTTTTACGTGGATATCCTCGTCTTTTTCAAAAGATGAAATTAACATTTCATCATCACTCACATGTGCCAAAATTCTCAAATCGATTTGCGAATAATCCAATGCCAACAATGTATTTCCCGCACTTGCTTTGAACGCTTTTCTTATTGAACGACCTTTTTCCGTACGGATTGGTATATTCTGTAAATTTGGTTCTGCCGAGGATAATCTGCCTGTGACAGTTCCCGTTTGATCGTAATGAGTGTGAACTCGACTGGTTTTTTCATCAGCTAGATTTATTAAATTTTCCACATAAGTGAATCTCAATTTTGCCCGTTCTCGATATTCCAAAATCTGACCCGCAATCGGATGCATATGGGCTATCTGTGAAAGTACATCTTCGTTAGTTGAATATCCTGTTTTTGTTTTCTTTATCGGCGTAATTTTCAACTTTCCAAATAAAAATTCTGACAATTGTTTCGGCGAGTTTATATTTATATGATACCCTGCTGATTTATCTATTTCCTTTTGAATATCGTCCATTTCACTTTTAAGTTTTTCCTCAAACTCTTTTAGAAAATTTGTATCAACCGTTATGCCATTATGTTCCATATCAAATAAAACGGATAGAAATGGTTGTTCTAATTTGTAATATAAATCTTCTTTATCTTCTTTTTTTAGTTCCGACGATAAAATATCTTTTAATTTCCAAATATTTTCATTATATTGATATAAATTTTCCTCGGCAGATTGATTTTCTATTATCTGTTTCAAATACTTTGCGATTACACCTGAAAAATCAAAAGCACTAGAAGAATTTAGACAATATCTCGCCAAATTTACATCAAAACAATTTATGAATTGATTGCAAAAAATTCCAAGCGTTCTAAATGTTTGTTTCAAATCATAACCAATTTTTAAAGTTTTATCATCTTTTATTAACTCTAATATGCTTGTTTTATCCTGTTTCGTCAGCTTTGATATTTCATTGATATAAAACTCTTTTTTCGACGTAGCTAACATCACAAGATTATCCTCAAGTTGGATAAAACAAGCATTGGAATTTTTTGCAAGTTCAAACATTTTTTCTAAAGTTTCACCTTTATGTTTAAATTCCAAGCTCAAATCTCCACCAATAGAAACATTCTGTTTTGAAATTGTATCTTTTTGTGGTGCATCAAAAAAATGTAACAAATTTTTGAATTCATATTTAGTAAAAATTTCTGCTAAATCTTCTTTTTTTGGAATATGAACTTCAAAATCTTTCACCCCATCATTTATATCGACTTCACCTTTTAGTTCAAACAATTCTTTTGACATTAACGCATTTTCTTTGTTTTCTAAAAGTTTTTTTCGCATTGATTCTTTGATATCTTCATTTCCAGCTTCTGCTTCTTTCAAAATATTTTCTATCGTTCCGAACTTATTTATTAAATCCTGTGCCGCTTTTGGACCGAGCCCTTTTATCCCCGGAATATTATCCGAACTATCTCCAACTATCGCAAAATAATCTAACAGATATTTACCATCTATTCCATATTTTTCTTTGATATATTCCAACCCTCTTGGTTTATCTTTGGCAGAACCACTCCACACCTTGACATCGTCACCATTAGTCAATTGATAAACATCTTTATCCGAAGAAACTAACACTGCACCATATCCTTCTGCAACAGATTTTTTTGATGCATACGCAATTAAATCATCAGCTTCAAAACCTTCTTTGGCTAAAATTTTGAAACCAAGTTTTTTGACTAAATCTCTTGCTGATATCAACTGATTCACAAGCTCTGGCTCTGTTTCCTTTCTATTAGCTTTATAATCAGCAAAAATTTTATGTCTAAAATTTTTGCCCTTTGAATCAAAACAGACAACAACATATTTCGGATTATATTCTTTCAAAAATTTCATCAACCATTTGCTAAAACCATACAATGCTCCGACCTCTTCTCCCGT
Organism: uncultured Elusimicrobiaceae bacterium; assembly: GCA_964411485.1. Classification (GTDB taxonomy): domain Bacteria; phylum Elusimicrobiota; class Elusimicrobia; order Elusimicrobiales; family Elusimicrobiaceae; genus Pseudelusimicrobium. The sequence goes on from CAYPLD010000014.1 coordinate 12,774, forward strand.
CGAAGAAGTCAATCTTGGCAATGCATGATAATTCCTATGCAAAAAGCCATGTGCATCGATTACAAATAAAGTTTTTTCGGTTTTTGGAAACATAAATTTTTTTATTTTTTGATTTTTTTAGAATAGTTTTTTGGAATTTTTTTTATTTTATCTACCCCTAAACATCGGGGTAGATAAAATTATATTATTTTTTTTAAAGTAAAGCATCAAGTTTAGATTTTAGTGTTTCTTTATCCTGAACACCCATAATCTGATCTACCACTTTCCCCCCTTTGAAAAGCAATATTGTAGGAATAGAAGTGATTCTATACTCACCTGCGATTGTTTGATTTTCATCAACATTTAATTTGCAAACCTTGATTTTACCATCAAATTCTCTTGCAAGTTCTTCTACTATTGGTCCTAAAGTTCGACAAGGTCCACACCAAGGTGCCCAAAAATCTACCAAAACAGGTATGTCGTTTTCTAGTACCTCTTTCTTAAATGTATCTTCCGTGAGATTAATTTCGCCCATACAATCCTCCGAAAACAAGTTGTTAAATTTTCTGAAATAATAAAAGAATAGCTTACACAAATAGATTAGCAGACTATTATAATACTTGTCAAGCCGTCGGATAAGTTTTAGAATATAACTATTATGATAGAAAATGAAAATTTGAACCCTACCAACTCACAAGCCGTTTCTTATAGTGTGTTGGAAAATCAGAAAATATTTTATAAAAATGGTCAGCAAATTGCCGTCCAAAACCTCTCTTCCCAAGGGGCAATTGTAGTATCAACATCTGGCAAAATACCAGACGGCATAACAATAGAATATTATAACACCGGAATAGTGAAAACTAGAGCTAATTATGAGGATAATCAGTTGAACGGAATATTAGAAAGATATGATAGCGATGGACATATTTTAGCTGAAGAGAAATATCAGCACGGTCTTCTTGAGGGGCAAGTTTGTATTTATTACCCACAAAAAAATAAAATTCGGGAAACTAGATATTATAAGGAAAATAAACTTGATGGAAAAAGAGAAATTTTTTATTCAAACGGCAAAAAATCTTTGGAAGAAATTTATGAGAAGGGCAAATTGAATGGCTTGAAACAGGTTTTTTATGAAAATGGAAACTTAAATCTGAAAGAAATTTATGTGAACGATAAACTCGAAAGTGAAAAAAGTTATTACTATCAGGACGGTTCGCTTTGGTATAAAGAAAATTATAGTAATGGTAAACTTGAAGGTGAAAAATTAACTTATTATCCGAATAAAAAGTTGTTTATCAAAGAAAATTTTAAGGACGGAATGTTGCAAGGCGAAAAATTAACTTATGATGAAAATAGTGAGCTAAAATCCAGAGAAAATTATGATAGAAATCAGCTAGTCAACGAGGATAAAAATGGAAAATAAAATTTCGCTTTTTTCGCCAGTAAAAATCAATTTGTTTCTTGATGTTTTAGCCAAAAGACAAGATGGATATCACGAATTATCTACCATTTTTGCCAAATTAAATTTTGGTGATAATATAATTTTACAAGTTGAAGAATCTGAAAAAACTGAAATCAAAATAAACATAACTGGCAAAAATGGTGATAAAGTCCCGACCGATAAAAATAATTTAGTTTACAAAGCATGCGAAAAATTTTTAGAACATTTCAAAATTTCTGCAAAAATAGAAATAGATTTAGAAAAGAACATACCCGTTGGTGCTGGATTGGGTGGTGGAAGTTCAAATGCTGGGACAATATTGAAAGGTCTTGCAGAAATTTTGAACAAAAAAAGCGATGACGATTTTGAACAGATAAAACAAATCGCAACAAAACTTGGAGCTGACGTACCATTGTTTTTATATAAAGATACATTTTTGAAAGGTGAAGGGATAGGCGAAATACTAACGCCCATTGAAATTTCAGGGCAGAAAAATCTACCACATATTGTTTTGGCGTATCCAGGTTTTGGTATTGAAACGAAAGAGATTTTTCAGAATTTAGATAGATTTACAGAGGATAATCTATTGACAAAATCCCCTAATATTAATAAAATAATCTTATGCCTCACTAGTAAATATCCACTAGCTAAATGGGGTCATTTGTTATTTAACAAGTTGGAATTTTGTGTTATATCTCTAAATCCCCAAGTAAAAAAGATAAAAGAATATTTTAGAAATTGTGGTGCAAAATATATATTGATGTCCGGTTCGGGTTCTTGTGTATACGCATTAGTGTCTGATCGTGCAGAAGCAAAAGAAATTGCAGAAAAACTTAAGGGCAGAATAACAGCTGATGATAGTTTAGTAGCAGTAGCAGATTTTTTATAACTAGCGACGACAAGCCGGAGGACAGGTAATGAAAATAACAGAAGTACGAATACATCTTATGAACGAGGAACGATTAAAAGCATTTGCAAGTGTAACTTTTGACGATTCTTTTGTAGTAAGAAACATGAAAATAGTAAACGGCAATAAGGGGATATTCTTGTGTATGCCGTCTAGAAAACTTGCTAATGGGACACATAAAGATATGGTACATCCTATAAACCAAGAGTTCAGACAGTATCTTGAGGATAATGTACTAAAAGCGTACGAAAAAGAGCTAGCCAAAAACGGTGGCGAAGTAGTATCGAAAGAAGCTAAAGAAGAAGCAGTAATAGAGAAAGAAGTAGAAGTTGCCTAGTTTTCCTAACTTATAGATTTGAAATGGCGAAAATGAGTATTTTCGTTGAAAAGTTTTTTGTGCGAGTCGCACAGACATTTGTGCCTTCGGCTTGTGCACGGTTCTTTTCCGTTGGAAAAGATAATTTCCTGAAATTTAATTTTTTAGTTCTTTACGACTATTTTTTCGCTGACCGAGGCCTGAAGGAGCGTGGAGTACATTCAGCGAATACTGCGAAGCAGT
>CAYPLD010000015.1:0-14669 GCA_964411485.1 uncultured Elusimicrobiaceae bacterium
AAAAATATGATGTGATAGTAGTCGGAGCAGGTCATGCTGGCTGTGAATCGGCATTGATATCCGCAAAGATGGGTATGCAAACTGCAATCATTACCCAAAACCTTGATACTATCGCACAAATGTCCTGTAATCCGTCAATTGGTGGAATCGGGAAGGGTCAGATAGTCCGTGAAATCGACGCTCTCGGCGGTGCTATGGGGATTATCACTGATATTTCGAGTGTCCACTACCATATGTTAAACACGGGCAAGGGTGAGGCCGTCCATTCGCCACGAGTTCAATGTGATAAAAAAATCTATCAGCAAACCTATAAAGAATTTTTGGAAAAACAAGATAATCTTGATGTTATCCAAGATGAAGTCGCAAGTTTGACTACATCAAAAAATAAAATCACTGGCGTTAAAACGATGAGGGAAACCACATACATTTCAAAGGCCGTGATAATTTCAGCGGGCACATTTTTACGAGGAAAAATCCATATCGGCGACACAACATTCAAGGGGGGACGATATAATGATTTCCCAAGCGATGAACTTTCTCATAGCTTGAAAAAATTTGGATTCAAAATCGGACGACTAAAAACTGGTACACCAATGCGGATAAATTCTAAAACAATAAAATTTTCAAAATTCAGACGCCAACCAACCGACGAACCTTTTGAAACTATGTCGCATTTTACATTGCCATTCAAAAGAGAGTTTTTGTCATGTTATATAGCTCGGACAAATGAAAAAACTGATAAAGTTTTGAAAAAAAATCTAAAATATTCTGCTTTATTTTCAGGAAAGATTAATGCCATCGGACCAAGGTATTGTCCGTCGATAGAAGATAAAGTCAAGAAGTTTCCTAAAAATAAAGCACACCCGATTTTCCTCGAACCAGAAGGATATAATACACAAGAATATTATGTGAACGGGATATCAACTAGTCTACCTGAAAAAGTTCAAAAAGAAATTCTACAAACCATACCCGGACTTGAGAACGCTCAAATAATGCGACCGGGATATGCCATCGAATATGACTATGCCGATCCGATACAATTGTATCCAACTCTTGAAACAAAAAAAATCAGTGGCTTGTATTCCATCGGACAAATCAATGGTACAACCGGTTATGAAGAAGCTGGTGGACAGGGTTTAATTGCGGGGATAAATGCCTCGTTAAAAATTCAGAAAAAATCGCCTTTTGTTTTGCGAAGAGATGAAAGTTTTATTGGTGTGATGATTGATGATTTAGTCACAAAAGGTGTGAGCGAACCATATAGAATGTTTACATCAAGAGCCGAATATCGACTGCTTTTACGAAAAGATAATGCCGATATCCGACTTCTTCCTTACGCTATAAAATTTGGATTGATAAATAAAAAAGACATTAGTGCATTCAAAAAATACTTAAAGCTAATAAAAGACTTGAAGTCGGATATCGGCAACAAAACGAAAGACAAAGATTTATCGCCGTGGACAATCAAAAAAGCGAAACAGCATATAGCAGTCGAAAAAAAATATGCAGGATATCTAGAAAGACAAACAAAGGAAGCGATAAACTTAAAAAAAGTTGAAAATATTAAAATTCCAAAGGATTTGAAAGTATTAAAAATCAAAGGACTATTGAACGAAACGAAACATAAAATCGCAGAAATAAAACCGACAACATTAGGTCAAGCAAGCAGAATTTCGGGAATAACTCCTTACGATATTCAGCTTTTACAAATTCATATTGAACGACATAGAAGGAATAAAAATGGAAAATAAATATATCGAACATATAAAGAATTTGGGCTTGGATATCGACAATAAAAAAATATCTTTATTAGATAATTTCGCTGATTTAGTCTGGCAAAAAAAAGATGATGTCAATATCACCAGTGTAAAATCAAAAGACGAAATTTATACTCGTCATCTATTGGACGGAGCTGTGGGTGCAAGTGTAATAAAAAATTTAATTCCAAATAAAAAAATCCTAGATGCCGGTGCTGGAGCTGGATATATCGGTATAGTCATAAAAATTTTGCTCGATGAAAATGTAGAAATATTCTTGGCAGAAAGTGTCGAACGAAAATGCGTCTTTATGAACTATGCGATACTCAAACTCAACCTAAAAAATATTGAAGTCCTAAATACGAGGATAGGTCAGGTAGAACCAAAAGAAAAATTTGATATAGTAATACAAAGAGCAATGGGTCAGATAAATGATATTATGCCCATATGTTCGACAATGCTGAAAAATGGCGGATATTTTTTGTCGTATTTAGCAGAGGAAACTTTTGCAAGTGATGAAATTTTAGAAAAGTCAAAAATGCAACTTATAGACGACAAAAAATATCCGCTCCCAAACAGCGAGAAAAAAAGAAAAATAGCGGTTTACAAAAAGTAACGGAAAAAAATGGATATAGATAAGAAATTAAAATTTGTTTATTGGATTTTGATACTGGCACTTTTAGGTGTGCCTGCTTATCAGTATTTTGGAATCAGTGAACCGATTACTGAAGAAATAGAGAAAAAAACAGAACTCCAAAAATTAGAGGATAAACTGGTCGACAGAATAACAGCTGAAACTACTGTGTTTTTCAATGAAGCTGGCGAAGAAGCACCAAGTGAACTTCCACCTGTTGTTTCGACGACAAATCTAACAGAATCTCAAGTTGATAAACTCTTAAAAATACGTGGCGATGTTGACCTATTATTAATAGCAGACAAAGAAAAAGAAGTTTCCACCAAAGCTGAGAAAACCAAAGAATTTGAATTTAACGAGGATAAACCTAAACAAAAAAAATGGATGGCATTACCAGCTGGGTTCAATGTTGCAAAAACTGCATATTTTTTGATATATCGCCAAGCAAAACCGATAACAGATACACTCAAACAAAAATTTTCAGCATTAAGATCGGCATTAATGACAGACCTAATGCCCTTTTCAGTAATGCGAAAAGGTGAACGAATGCTGATAGTATACTTCAGCAATAGAGAAGATTATACGAGCTATACTAATCGTCCGTTTTGGTCTGGTGCTTGCTCGGATTTAATCAGAAGAACCATTTATTTAATAGAAAGTCCCGTCGTTATGCCTTATGCATTGCACGAAATGTCACATATTTATTTTGATTCATTTTTTGAACCGAAACCTTCGCCATTATGGTTATCAGAAGGCGTAGCAGTTGAATCACAAAAAAAACAATTTCCAGAAGAAACAGCATGGGTCGACGATACTTTAGAAAATCATCACACAAGTTTCGAACATCTCGATGATTTGTTCGAAACAATAACTTTAGAAAATTTTTCTAACGATGAAGCAAAGCTTTGGTACACTCAATCTTTCAGCGTCGTGGATTACCTCAGAAAAACTAGAACCTCCCAAGAGTTCTATAATTTTTGTAAGTACATAAAAGAGGGGAATAAAATAAATCAGGCATTATTCAAAGCGTATGGTATGCCGTTTTTTGATATATCCTCGTTAGAATATGTCTGGAAACATAGTGTGGAAAATAATTAAATGAAAGAATGGACGCATAAATCAATTTTAGTATCGGAAATAACAGAAAATTTAGTCTTGAATAAAGACGGCGTTTATGTCGATGCAACCGTCGGACTAGGCGGACATACTAAAGAATTTTTGAAACATTTATCCAGCAAAGCAAAAATAATAGCTTTTGATAAAGATAGTGAAGCAATAGAAATCGCTCGAAAAAATGTCAATGACCCGAGAGTCGTTTTTGTAAATGAAAGTTATACCGAAATCAAACAAGAAGTCAATGAAATCGACGGAATCTTGTTTGATTTCGGCGTTAGCTCGCTTCAGTTGGATAATCCAAATAAAGGTTTCAGCTTTAGATTTTATGGACCACTAGATATGCGATTTGATAATAAACAAGAACTAACAGCTGAACACGTGGTCAACAATTATAATATTGATGAATTGGAAAGAATCATAAAAAATTATGGCGAGGATAAAAATTATAAAAAAATCGCAAGAGCAATTGTTGAAAACAGAAGAAAAGAAAAAATCGATACCACAAATAAATTGAAAAGTCTGATAGAAAAAGTAGTGCCAAAATTAGGTAAAATTAATCCAGCGACAAAAACTTTTCAAGCGTTAAGAATAGAAGTGAACGACGAATTAAAAAATGTCGAAATGGGAATTGATACGGCAAAAGATTTAATAAAAATCAATGGCATTATCGCCGTGATAACTTTCCATTCGCTTGAAGATAGAATCGTCAAAAATAAATTTAGAGATTTGAAAAAAACTAAAAACTGGCAGTTAATAAATAAGAAAGTTATCACGGCTAGCCGAGATGAGATAACAAGTAATCCAAGAAGCAAAAGTGCCAAGTTGAGAATTATTCAGAGGACGTCATAATATGCCTTTAACTCAAAAAAAAATAAAACTAATTATATGGATTATCGCCATAACGGTATATATGTTGATTATAGTAGCGGAAAGGACACATCGCACAAATACAGGATATAAGACGGCAGTCCTTCAGAATAAAGTTGAGGGGAAAGAGAATAGAAATAAATATTTGCGATATGAAGTTGAAAAATTACAATCTTTGAGTAATATTGAACCAAAGGCAGAGAAAGAGTTAGATTTATCTTTACCAGAGCCAAGCAAGGTAATAATATTAGAGGAAAACAATTAATGATATTGAAGGGAAGAGCCAAATTTTGTGGTTTTATAGCGATATTAACAGCACTTATAATTGCTGGTAAACTTTTCTATCTTCAGACGATAAAACACGAAGAACTCTCAAAAATAACATATGACAGAGTTTTTCGTACAATCTCACAAGATGTGCTTCGTGGAAATTTTTTGGATACAAACGGTAAAATACTCGCAGAATCTATCCGATCATACACCGTGGCTATATCAAAAAAATACGTAGAAGATAAACAAGAAGTTTTTGACGTTTTAGAAACCGCATTAAAAGATATCGACAAAAAACAGCTCAAGAAACTTTGGAACGATAAAGGCAACTTTTTCTATGTCAAAAAGAACGTAATGCCTGACGAATATGAAATTCTAAAGTATGCTATCAAAAAACAAAATATATTGGGTATAGAAATTTCACCTATGTATACTCGTCTGCGTCCGTACGGGGATATGGCGATAGATTTATTGGGATATACAAATTCCAAAAATATGGGTCTTTCTGGCTTGGAACTTTATTATAATGATAAATTAATCAAAAAAACTAAAAAGAAACGTGTTGCGAAATCCAGAAAAGGGAACATAATTTACGATGCAGGAATAGAAAAAAAAGAACCCACATTAGATATACATTTAACACTAGACTCAAATTTTCAATATTACGCAGAAAAAATTCTAAACAAATATGTAGATAAAAACGAAGCAGATGGGGGAGTATTAATCGTTCAGGATTCAAAAACCGCAGAAGTTTTGGCATTAGCATCGAATCCTCGAGAAAATGGTCAAGCGATGGCTTTTCAGTGGACTTATGAACCCGGTTCAACATTCAAAGCTATAACTTTTGCCGTTGCATTAGATACCAATACAATAAAAATTACTGACTCTATCCAATGCGAAGAAACAGGCAAATGGGAAGTTACACCTGACGTTTTTATCAGAGATGTTCACAAAGCAGAACACGGCTATTTGACAGTACCTGAAGTCCTATCAGATTCCTCAAATATTGGTGCTGGAAAAATCGCATTAAAAATGGATTCAAAAGACTTTTACAAATATATAAAAGCGTTCGGTTTCGGGATAAAAACGGCAATATCCTTTCCAGCAGAGCCAAACGGTATCTTGAGAAATTACAGCAAATGGTACAAAATAGATAAAGCTACACTTGCGTTTGGACATGGGATATCTGTAACGCCTATTCAATTAGTAACCGCATATACAACCATCGCAAACGGTGGAACCTTGATGCAACCTTATATAATAAAAAAAATTACAAATTATAAGGGCAAGGTAATTCAAAAAAACAAACCAACAAAAATTCGAAAAGTTATAAGCCCTGCAACTGCCGAGCTTATGAAAGTTTTACTCATAAAAGTTGTAGAAAGTGGAACAGGAATACAAGCAAAAGTACAAGGTTATTCGACGGCAGGAAAGACAGGAACATCCGAAAAATTCTTGCAAGGAAAATATTCTGAAAAAGAACATACTGTTTCTTTTGCAGGATTTGTGCCAGCAGAAAAACCAAAATATACCATACTCGTTATTTTGGATAATCCAAAAACCACAACCTATGCAAGTCAGTCCGCATCGCCAGCGTTCAGAGAAATGGCATCAGCAATATTAAATTTGAAATCCATACCACAAGATGAAAAGGTATTTTAACCATGAAATTAAATCTAACTTATAAAAAACTTTCTGAAATTATTGAGGGGAATTTAATCAATAATAATAATGTCGAAATTTTCGATTCGTTTAGTATTAATTCGAAGCAAATACAAGGCAATTGTTTTTGGGCTATCAAAGGCGAAAATTTCGACGGACATACTTTCATACCAAATGCCATAGAAAATGGTGCAAAATTGATTATTTCAAGCCAAAATGTAGCAGATGAAAATGTATCTGTAATAAAGGTAGATGATACATTAAAGGCATTACAACGATTAGCAAAATATAATCGTGATAATCACGATATAAAAGTCGTGGCAATAACTGGATCGAATGGGAAAAGCACGACAAAACAAATCGCATATGAAATTTTACAACAAGAGAGCCAAACTTGTGCGAATCAGGGAAATTTTAATAATCAGATAGGTTTACCGTTATCACTTTTAGAAATAAACAAATCGCACAAGTTTGGCGTTTTTGAACTTGGTGCTACAAAACTAGGCGACATTTGTGAAATCGCAGAATTGACAAAACCTGATATCGCAATAATAACAAATATTTCACCAGCTCATATCGGACGATTTGAAAACATCGAAAACACATACAAAACCAAAACAGAAATAATAAAACACATTAAAAAAGATGGTTGGCTAATCTATAATGCAGACGATAAAATGCTAGAAAAAATCCAACAACACAAAGTCAAAACAAAAACTTTTGGATTTTCAAATAATGCTGACTTAAAAATTCTTGATACTAAAAATACTTTCGATTTCGAATATGAAAATAAAAAATACTCTATTGACATACAACTTCATCAACACGACAAGTTCAATACAGCATCTGCATGTTTGGCAGGATTTCTTATGGGCTTAAATTTCGAACAAATAAAATGTGGAGTCAAAAATTATAAGCCGATGCCGATGCGTCTTGAATTAATCAAAAAACAAGACACAGAAATTTTATTGGATTGCTATAACGCAAATCCAGATAGTATGAAAACCGCTTTAGATATTTTGAGTAAAAACAAAAATCAAATTAAAATCGCAGTTTTAGGAGATATGAACGAACTCGGGAATCATTCTGAAAAATATCATAAAGAATTGGCACGGCAAATAATAGACAGCAAAATAGATTACATATTTTTAGCAGGCAAAGATATTAAATACACTTATGATGAGCTCAAACGGCTAAACAAAAATGCCGTTTATTCATCGGATTATCGAGAATGGATACCCGAACTTAAAAAAATAATAAGTTCAAAAAGTGTCTGCTTGATAAAAGCATCAAGAAGTTTGGGCTTTGAAAAAATACTAAATTTAATATAATAATCGTTAACGGAGTTTTTATGTTATACTATCTTTCATTCTTAAAAGACGATGTGAGTTTTTTAAACATCTTTCAATACATAACCTTTCGAACAGGTGGTGCGATAATCACTGCTGTATTGCTCTGTTTTATAATAGGTCCAAAGATTATAAAAAAACTCAGAGATTACAAAATAGGTCAAATTCAGCGTCAAGATGGACCTAGCACTCATCTATCCAAACATGGTACGCCCACTATGGGTGGCCTGATGATTTTAATATCACTTCTAACAACCGTTCTATTATGGGCAAGGTTAGATAACAGATTCATATGGGTTTTACTTTTTGTGACCGTAATGCTTGCGATAATCGGAATTGTAGACGATTACACTAAACTTGTTAAAAAAGATCCTAATGGAATATCTCCGTCGAAGAAACTTATTATTCAAATATTCACGGCGTCAGTTGTGGTCGGCTATTTGACTATCTATCCACCGAACCCTGAATTTTTGAGTTCAATAAGTGTGCCTTATATGAGTGGTACTTTCATCAATTTGGGTCTGTTCTATGTTTTGCTTTGTGTTCTGATAATAGTTGGATCTTCAAACGCTGTGAATTTTACTGACGGGTTAGACGGACTTGCGGCGGGTAGTATGATTTTATGCGTTATCACTTATGCGATATTTGCTTATTTGGCAGGTAATATGAACTTTGCTGAATATCTTAAAATTATCCCCGTGGCAGGATCGGGAGAAATAGCCGTATTTATGGGTGCATTGGTCGGAGCATGTCTTGGATTTTTATGGTTTAATTCTTATCCGGCAGAAGTTTTTATGGGTGATACTAGTTCGCTATTTTTAGGTGGAATAATAGGAACAACTGCAATTTGTGTTAGACAAGAATTGATACTTCCAATAGTCGGGGGGATATTTGTAGCAGAAACTTTATCTGTGATATTGCAAGTCGGATATTTTAAGTATTCAGGTGGAAAACGATTATTCAAAATGGCACCGTTACATCATCATTTTGAACTTAAAGGGTTGGCAGAACCAAAAGTTATTATCAGATTTTGGATTGTCGGGATACTTTTAATGTTACTTGCATTAGCATCGTTAAAAATAAGGTAGCTTTTCTGCTGGTGGTAATTAAACATTAGCAAAACAAGTGTTATGTAGTTTGCTTAAACAAGGAAAAAAATGTCAAAATATTTTAGACAAAATACATTTACAGCTAGTAAAAGAAAATATGCTAAAAGTAGCAACAAGGGTTTAGCTAATTTTATTAAAGTAGATTTTTACATTATTATCTTTACACTTATTTTCGTTTGTTTTGGTTTAATATTTACATATTCCTCAAGTGCATTTAAGGAATCAACTTACTTCTTTTCTCGTCAATTAGGTTTTGTTGTTATTGGACTAATCTTAATGGCATTTTTGTCGCAATATTATCATAAAATACAAAGAAAAATAAATCCAACATATATAGTATTGATAACATGGGCATTATTAATCATTCCTTTGTTTATGTCGCCTGTTGCACATGTACATCGATGGATATCACTCGGACCAATCAATATACAACCATCTGAAATTGCAAAACTTTCTTTGATAATCTATATGGCACATTTTTTGAATAATGCGTCAGGAAAAATAAATAAATCTTGGAAACCTCTTATCCCAGCTCTGATAGTTGTTTTTATCACGCTCGGACTCATATCTATGGCTCCAGATTTGGGTACACCTAGCTTAATGTTTTGGGTGTTTATCTTGATGATTTTTGTAGCAGGTGCAAAAATCCGCTATATTGCATCGATGCTTGGTGCTAGTATGGTTTTTGGGATATATCTAATTATGAAATTTCCGTATAGAGTAGAGCGGATTTTTGCATTTATATCGCCAGAAGGAGCATCACAAGAAGCGGGTTATCAGCTGATGCAAAGTTTTTTAGCAATTGGGTCTGGCGGTTGGTTTGGGAAGGGTATGGGTAATTCTCAAATCAAGCTAGAATATTTACCTGCCGCACACACAGATTTTATTTTTTCGATAATGGCAGAAGAAGCCGGAATGATAGTTATGTTTTTACTAATAATTCTTTTCTGTGCCTTTTTATGTAGAGGAATAGCTCTTGCGAAAGGTGCGAAAGATCATTATAATTCGTTTTTGATTTTTGGGATAACAGTCACCATAATATTTCAGGCGTTTTTCAATATGGGCGTTGCATTAGGATTAGTTCCAACAAAAGGTTTACCACTTCCATTTTTCTCGTATGGAGGTTCTTCAATACTAATTACCCTTGCGATGATAGGCATTTTATTGAATGTATCCGGTATTGAAGTGAGTGCTGCATATAAAAGGGGTAGGAGAAATAATTATGAATAATAAAAAAAGAATCATAATTGCATCAGGTGGAAGCGGTGGACATTTTTATCCCGGTTATGCAATCGGTAAAGAACTTATCAAAAAAGATTTTGAAGTTTTATTTGTGATTAAAAAAAGTAAAAATGCCGTCGAAAAATTAGAACAAGAAGGATTAAAATATACAGAAATTAGTTTGGTCGGACTTCCAAGAGAATTCGATTTGAGAAGATATATAAAATTTGCAACAAAATTAATCACGTCGATAAAAGTAGCAAAAAATTTAATAGACGATTATAAACCAGACATTATTTTATCTATGGGAGGGTATGTCGCATTCCCATTCGTATTCTGGGCAAAAATAAAAAAAATCACTACCTATATCCACGAAGCAAACTCAAAAATTGGATTGGTTAATAAAGTTTCTTTGAAGTACGCAAAGATGCTTTTTTTGGGACTTCCAATAGTTGAAAAAATTGATAAAGCAGAACTTGTGGGAACTCCAATCAGAAAAGAATTTTGCGATGTAAAAATCGTCCCCAAAAAAGCATTGGTTAATAAAACCGTTTTAATATTTGGTGGTAGTCAGGGTGCACAAACTATAAATAATGCGATGATACATATTGTAAAAGAACAGAAACTCAAAAACACTAGATTCATTCACATCACTGGCGAGTTTGGGTATAAGGATATTAAAAGAGAATATATCAATTCAAAAAGGGTAAAAGTTTTGGAATATGTCGAGGATATACACGAATATATGGCAAAAGCTGATTTGGTGGTATGTCGAGCTGGAGCAAGTACTGTTAGTGAACTTATCGCGTTAAGAAAGCCAGCGATTTTAGTGCCGTATCCACATGCGACAAACAATCATCAGTATGAAAATGCAAAAGTCATTGCATCATTTGGCTGTGCCAGAGTTGTGGTGCAAAATGATAAATTGGAAGAAAATATTTACGATGTTTTGAAAGATTTAATTTACCGAGAAAATTTATTAAAGATGGGTCAGAATTACAATAATTTACTTTTACCACAGCCATGCAAATCGGCGGAGAAACTCGCAAATTATATTGACGAAAATATTTAAATTTTATTTAATAAAAATATTAAGGAGAAATCTGATGAAAAAAATTATATTGTTTTCTATTTTGCTAATGTTTTCTTCGCACGCTTTTGCCGTCGAAGAACTTGCGTTGACAAGCAACGAAGATACTGAAAAAATACTAGTACCATATAATAAAATATTTATGGGTACAATGGTGCCATGTGTGATGGGTGAGTCTAAAGCTAAATCCGAAGAAGAAAAAGCAAGAATCTTAAAAACATGTGCTTGTAGATATGAAAAAGGAATAAAAACTCAAGTACAAATTATCGACGAAATACTCGTTAAAAATCCGACATGGAAAGATAAAAAATTAATTATAAAAAATAATAATTCAACAACAAAAATAAATTTAGAGCAGGTATCCAAAATTAAAAAAGACATAGACTCTTGTGAACCGCAAGAAATGAATAATTATAAGAAAGTGAAAGATACATGTGGTAATATATCTGCCAAACTAAAGGTTTGTGAACCTTTTGAATGTGAATATAAAAATCTATTTGGAGCTAGTTCGACAAGAAAAATCATTGGTTTGAAAGATGATAAGTGTCATTATCAAGATTTTTTACCACAAGACACAATGATAAAATGTCAGTTTGATGAAAAACAAAGAATAGACTTCGCCAACGATTTACAGGATAGTATTAATAATCCCAATAAAACAAAAACCAATTCCCCAATGACAAGAATGCACACTGATTCTTCCATATGTCAAGTAAGTATACCCGGATTTGAAGGTGCTAGAATGAAAGGTGAAGGTGATCCTAATATTACGTTTAATATTGAAATTGAATAAACTATCAACGATTTTTCTTAATTTTTTTGATATTCTTCAAATGCTGATGATAAGTCTCACTAAAAATATGACTTCCGTCAATATCTGCCACAAAATATAAAGCCCGAAAATTTGGCTCTGGATTCAAAACTGCCTGTATCGATTTCACGCCCGGATTACATATTGGTCCCGGCGGAAGCCCTGTATTTCGATAAGTATTATAAGGCGATTTTACGGTCAAATCTCGCAAAGTGATATTCTTTTTCCAATATTTATCCTGCCGAACACTATAACCCAACGCATATTGAACAGTCGGATCAGCTTGTAATCTCTTGCCTATTTCCAGTCGATTTAGATAAACAGACGCTATTTTTGGACGCTCTTCATCGTTCACAGCTTCTCGTTCCACAATGGAGGCAAGCGTAATCACATCTCGTTTAGATAAATTTTGTGGACAAATAAAATTGGTCAAAAATTTTCCCGTTTTATTTTCAAATTCGGACATCATTATATCTATCACTCTTTGCGGGGTCATATTTTCCACAAAATTATAAGTGGAGGGGAATAAATATCCTTCGAGGTTTTGTTCTTTTACAATTCTCAAAAATTCATGTGCGTCGGTTATATTATATTTTGATAATTGCTCAGCAATTTCTTCGGCTCGATAACCTTCTAAAAGTGTGAGCTTAAAAACTTCATCACCATTTTGATTTAATAAAATCCAAAGTGCTTCTTCGCTCGAAATATTTTTGTTTAAAATGTATTTTCCGACCTTTAAATTATTAGCATTACCAGTAGCTTTTAATAAAGCTCTAAACCAAAGTTCGCTCGCAATAATATCTTTTTGTTTTAGGTTTTTTGCGATTTGCGAACCTGTCTGATGTGGTTTTATCGAGAATACTGCCTTCGGACCTTTATCAAAAAAGTAAAGGTAAGATATTACAAAAAAAATCGAAATAAATACAATAGCTATTATTTTTTTAGATTTATTCATGGTTAGTTATTTCACAAGTTTAATAAAGTTTCTTCTGCCAACTTGTAGTATGTCTCCGTTTTTGAAATTTAGAATTTCGTCTTTTTCAACTTTATTATCGTTTAATCTCACTGCTTTTTGCATTACTAAACGTCTTGCTTCTTTTTTACTTTTAGTTATACCACTTTCAAAAATTATCATAGAAGTAGTGCTATTAGCGGTTGGTTTGAAGGTTTTTATATCGTCTGGATTTTGTTTCTTTGAAAATACTTTTTCAAAATTAGCCAGTTCTTGTTCTGCCTGTTTTTTATCGTGGAATCTTTCAACAATCAACATTGCAAGTTCTTTTTTTGCTTGCATCGGATGTGTTTTTTTAACTTTCTTCAAATCCTCATCTGTTAGGATTTTATAATAATCCAACATCACATCATCAGAAATTGACATCACTTTACCGAAAATATCTTTCGCCGTATCGTTCACTGCGATAAAATTATCATAAGTTTTTGACATCTTCTTAACACCATCAGTACCGACGAGAAGTGGCACGGTTATTACCACCTGACTTGGCTGTTTATTCTGCTTCTGAATCGTACGACCCATTAAAAGATTGAAAATTTGATCCGTTCCGCCAAGCTCTATATCTGACTTGGTCGCAACGCTATCCATTGCTTGAAATAAGCTATATAAAATCTCTAACATTGAAACAGGCGAGCCAGCTTTTATACGTCTTTTGAAATCGTCACGTTCGGTCATTTGAGATAATGTCAAATTCGACAACGCACTCAACATATCTTTTTGTGCAAATGGTTTGAGCCATTCGCTGTTATATCTAATCTCGGTTTTCTTTTTATCTAAAATTTTGAATGCTTGTTTTTTATAAGTTTCTGCATTCTTTTTGATTTCAGCAGGAGTTAAAACTGGACGAGTTTTGTCTTGTCCTGATGGATCACCCACTGAAGCCGTGAAATCGCCGATAATAAGCACTGCAGTGTGTCCCAAATCTTGAAAAAGTCGGAGCATATTCAAAACGACACTATGTCCCAAATGTAGATCCGCTGATGTCGGATCCACTCCAAGTTTTACTTTCAGCTTTTTGCCATTTTCAAGTTTTTCTTTCAGATCACTTTGACCGACAAAATCTACCGAATGTCTTTTTATTTGTTCTAAAACTTTTTTAGTATCCATAAATTTTACCTCATCATATTATTCTACCAAAAACCATACGGGTTATTAACAATTTTTACATTTACGCTCTTATTTTTTAATCCTGACACAAATCCCATTATTTCTGGGATATCAACTTTGCTTTGTAGTTTTATCAGTAAATACTCCTGCAAAAATTTTCCAAACCTTTGTGATTTGCTGATAGGACCGAGAATTTCTATGCCTTTATATTTATTGTCTAGAAGTTGTTGTAATTTCTCGGAAAATTTTTGCATCGTATCCGCCGTTTTACCTTGTATTTCTATTTTTATAAGGTCGCAAAACGGCGGATAATTAAAATCCTTGCGAATATCCAATTCAGTATTCAAGAAATCATCATAATCTTTAGCATCAAGAGATTTGAATAGATATTCATTACCTCTTTTGGTCGGGATAAACAAAACGGCTTTATTGTCGTTTAATGCGAGATTATAATAAAGTCCGAACAAAAGCTGAGCCGCTTTCTCGCAACTACGGAAATTATTAGAATCCATTTGCCAATCAATATCCAAAACGCTCGCAAATCCAATATTCTTAAAACTCATTGCATTTATCGGTGCATTGGTCGAAATTATAATATTTGCTTTATTTTTTTCTAAATTCTCAAACAATTTTTTTGTACCTGATTTAGTTTTGAGACAATCAG